>JBJOLD010000196.1:0-11782 GCA_046045765.1 Pseudomonadota bacterium
TTGGCGCGAGAATCGTGCCCGGCTCCATCAAACCCCTCTGATTTTTTACACCCATTGAAGGAAAAACATGTTCAACAAAGGACAACTCGCCGGCCTGATGAAGCAAGCCCAGGCCATGCAGGACAACATGAAGAAGGCCCAGGACGAACTGGGCAGCATCGAGGTCACGGGTGAATCCGGTGCCGGGCTGGTCAAAGTCACCATGACCTGCAAACACGACGTGCGCCGCGTCAGCATCGACCCCAGTCTGCTGGCCGACGACAAAGACATGCTCGAAGACCTGGTGGCCGCGGCCTTCAATGCCGCCGTGCGCAAAGCCGAAGACACCTCGAGCGAAAAAATGGCCAAAATTTCTGCCGGAATGCCGGGCCTGCCCGGCGGCATGAAATTTCCGTTCTAAGTGTCTGATACCAGCTCCCTGGACGCGTTGATTCAGTCGCTCAAGCGCCTGCCGGGGGTGGGGATCAAGTCGGCGCAGCGCATGGCGTTTCATTTGCTGCAGCATGACCGTGCGGGGGCGCAAGCGCTGTCGCGTGCGCTGTTTGAAGCCAGCAGCAACGTGCACCATTGCGCGCTGTGCCACACGTTTACCGAGCACGAGGTCTGTGCCACCTGCAACGACACCCGGCGCGACCACAGCCTGCTGTGTGTGGTGGAAACGCCCGCTGACCAGTCCGCCATGGAGCGCACCGGTGCCTACAAGGGCCTGTACTTTGTGCTGATGGGTAAACTCAGCCCGCTCGACGGTGTGGGGCCCCACGATTTGGGTCTAAAAAAACTGTTTGACCGCGCCTGTAACGGCCATGTGCAAGAAGTGATTTTGGCGACCAACTTCACCGCCGAGGGCGAGGCTACCGCACACGTGATTGCACAGGGGCTTAAAGCACGTGGCGTAAAACCCACGCGCTTGGCACGTGGCGTACCTGTAGGCAGTGAGCTGGAATACGTTGATTTGGGCACCATTGCCCATGCGCTGGTGGACCGCCGCTAGTCAAAGCACATTAAGCGTATTAGCTACTAAAATAATAGCGTCCATACCCGTTTAATATCCACTTATAGAGAAGGTTTTCATGCTTAACGCCCATTTCACCGTCGCTTACTGGTGTGTTTTGGTGGTGGCATTGCTACCCATCGTGTGTGCGGGGCTTGCCAAGGCAGGTAAGTTCGGCACACCGCGTCGTGATGGCGGTTATGACAACGGCGACCCGCGCGCCTGGCTAGCCCGCCAAACCGATTGGCGTGCCCGCGCCAATGCCGCCCAGGCCAATAGCTTTGAGGCCTTGCCCTTCTTTATTGGTGCGGTGCTTATTGCCCACCAGCTAGGCGCACCGCAGGCCCGGTTGGATATATTGGCTTTTTTGTTTGTGGTGTTGCGTTTGCTCTACATCATGATGTACGTGGCGGGTATGGCTAACGCACGCAGCGGCGTGTGGACGCTGGCACTGCTAATCAATGTTGCGATCTTGTTTACCGGCTATCGCTAACCGCAAAGTGCTGCTTGCGCTTGCCAAAGAACCTGTTTAGCGTTTAGCCAGTTTGGTGCCGGGTTGCCTTATGGGAGCAGCAGCAACTCGCTTTTTAGTATTTGGTTGGGCAGCTACCGTGATTTTGCGACTTTCTGGCAGAAACACTACGACCTGTTGGCCTGATTTGAAGCTGGCACCAGCGCTTACCTTGTTCCATTGCGCTACCGTGTCGGTGCTGACTTTGTATTTGCGCGCAATGCTGGCTACGGTTTCTCCCTTGCCGGCGCGCACAGTGCTGCGTTTAAGCACAATCTCAGGCGTCAATGAAACTTGGCCGTTATCGGCCATATGCTCGGTAACGTCTTTTTCCATGTGAGCCGAGCGGGGTACCAACAGGCTAGAGCCTGCCTTAATTAGCACCCGTGCAGGAATGTTGTTGATGGCCCGCAAGTCGGCCTCAGACATGCCCACGCGCTTGGCTGCATCGGCAGGGCGCAGCGTGGTGGGCGCAATCCACACGGTCCAGCTGGCTAAACGCCCCCCACTGAAGCTTTCCAGGTTGTTTTGGAAGACCTCGGCGTTATCCCAAGGTAGCAAAATTTGCGGTGTGCCCGCGGCCATGATGATGGGCTTGTTGACCGATGGGTTGAGTGCCTTAAAGTCGTCTAGCGGCACCCCTGCCAACTTGGCGGCTAAAGTGACATCAATATCGCGGCGAATCGCCACGGTCTGAAAGTAGGGGTGGTTTTCGATTAGCGGCAGCTTGGAGTTGAACGCTTCAGGGTTGGTGATGATATTTTTAATTGCTTGCAACTTGGGCACATAAAAGCGTGTTTCCATAGGCATATTCAAGTCGTTATAGCTGGCGGCCAAGCCAGCGCGCTCGTTTTTGGTCACCGCACGGCGCACACTGCCTTCCCCCCAGTTGTAGGCTGCTAAAGCCAGGTGCCAATCGCCAAACATGGTATGAAGCTTTTGCAAATAGTCCAGAGCCGCACGGGTAGAGGCCAGCACGTCACGCCGGTCATCTCGAAACACGTTTTGTTTGAGTTCAAAGTACTTGCCGGTGGCTGGCATGAACTGCCACATACCTGCGGCTTTGGCCACAGATACCGCCTGGGGATTAAAAGCGCTCTCGATAAACGGCAGCAGTGCCAGTTCGGTGGGCATATTGCGCACTTCAAGCTCTTCAACAATATAAAAAAGGTATTTTCTGGACCGCTCGGTCATCCGAAAAATATAGTCAGGCCGGCTGGCGTACCACTGTTCACGGTCACGCACCAAGTCGGTGTCAAAGTCATTCATACCGTACCCACGGCGAATGCGCTCCCAGATATCAGCTGGCGGGGCCAACGAGGCCACGCTGCGCGATGATGTCTGCTGCTCAGCGATCTGCGCCAGAGGCGCAGAGTCTTGTTTGGGAATTGCAGTTTTCGGTTTGCTGGCGCTCTGGACATTGCTCACCGAAACCTTGGTCGGTGGGGTTTCCGGCGGCGTTGATTGGGATGCCGGAAAGGGCCCGGTTGCACAACCTGCAAGCCACACTACTGCAGACAGGCAAAGGGCTTTAGAGACATTCATCGGTAGGTGTTCTTCCATTGGCGCAACGTTGCAAATGCGCCGAATTGTTCTACGCTGGCAGCATTATGGGTGCGGACTGAGGCGATGACCTCCGGCTCGCTGCTGCGCAGAAAGGGATTGATTTTGCGCTCCATTGTCACGGTGCTGGGCAGCGTTGGCACGCCCTGGCTACGTAAAGTTGTGCAATGTAAGGCGTAGGCCACTAACTCGGCGTTGCCGGGCTCTACTTCCAGCGCAAATTTCAGATTGCTCAGGGTGTATTCATGGGTGCAGCACACGCGGGTATCGCCTGGCAAGGCGGCCAGTTGTTCCAAGGAATGCAGCATCTGCGCAGGTGTGCCCTCAAAAAGCCGCCCACACCCCGCGCTGAACAAGGTGTCGCCACAAAACAGCAGCGGTGCGCCGTCCATGGCTTCGCAGAAGTAAGCAATATGGCCCCTGGTGTGCCCGGGCACATCCAACACATTGAACGTCAAACCCAGCGCTTGCATGCGGTTGCCGCCGCCCAAGGGGGTCAGGGGCTGGGGGATGACTTCTGTCGCCGGGCCGTATACCGCTGCGCCGGTGGCGTCACGCAGCGTGTCGATGCCCCCAGTGTGATCAGAGTGGTGGTGGGTGACTAGAATGGCTTGCAACTGCACGCCCTCGCGCTGCAGGGCTTGTAAAACGGGTTGCGCATCGCCGGGGTCTACCACCAGTGCATTGCGCCCGTCGTGCAACATCCAGATGTAGTTATCTTCAAAAGCGGGCAGTGGTAGTAAGGTCATGAGCAGCGAAATTATAGATTTGCACCAGTGGTTTCAAACCCCGGCAGGCCAGTACCTGTTGGCGTGGGAGCGCATCCAGGTGGATGCGGCGGTGGCCGATATTTTTGGCTACCACGCGCTGCAACTTGGGGTGCCGGAACTCAATGGTTTGAAGGCTAACCGTATGCCCCATCAGTGGCTGGCAAACGATCATTTGGCTAATATTCAGGGCATTGAAGCGGGTTCGCAGCCCCAGGTGGTTTTCTTGACCGACTTTGCAGCGCTGCCATTTCCCGCCAGCAGCATCGACATGGTGGTGTTGCCCCACACCCTGGAATTTAGCTCCGATCCACATGCCACCCTGCGCGAAGTGGAGCGGGTACTGGTACCCGAGGGTCGTGTGGTCGTGTGCGGATTGAACCCTTTAAGCCTATGGGGGCTGCGCCAGCAACGCGCCCATCTATACAAGCGCCTGGGCAGCGGCAAACTATTTTTGCCTGACTGTGGCGAATTCATTGGCTATTGGCGCTTGCGCGACTGGTTGCGCTTGTTGAGTTTTGAGGTCGAAGTAGGGCGGTTTGGCTGTTACCGGCCCGCAGTTGACAACGAAAAATGGTTGCAGCAGTTTGAATGGATGGACCGCGCTGGCCCCCGGTGGTGGCCTATTTTTGGTGCGGCGTATTTCTTGGTGGCGGTGAAGCGGGTGCGAGGTATGCGCCTGCTCAGTCCTGTATGGAAAACTACGCCATCCAAAGTGAGCAAACAAGTAACGGTGGCCAACCGAGGTGCCGAATTTCAGCAACTGGAGAAACACGATTGAACTCAGTGGTCATTTACACCGACGGCGCCTGCAAAGGCAATCCTGGTCCCGGCGGATGGGGCGCATTGTTGCGTTCGCCCGATGGTTCTGAAAAGGAACTTTTTGGCGGCGAGCCGCTCACAACCAACAATCGCATGGAGATGATGGCGGTCATTCAGGCGCTGACGGCTTTGAAGCGGCCATGTGCAGTGACGCTGTTTGTGGACAGCCAGTATGTTCTCAAAGGCATGACTGAGTGGTTGGTGGGTTGGAAAGCCAAGGGCTGGAAAACCGCCGCTAAAGCGCCGGTAAAAAACGTCGATTTATGGCAGCAGCTCGACGCCGTGGTGTCACAGGCGGGCCATACAATTGATTGGCGTTGGGTCAAGGGGCATGCGGGTGACCCCGGCAATGAACGTGCCGATGGCCTGGCAAATCGTGGCGTTGATATGGCGCTGCAAAAAAAATAACGAGGAATCGACATTCATGGCATCGAAATTTTTATACCCTGTAATTGCAGTGGTTGGCATGGCCGTGGCCGGTGGTGCAGCGTGGTGGTACCAGTCGCAACCTAGCGGACCCAAAGAAGTTACTGCTAACACTGCAACCGGAACAGCATCTGCTCCTAAAACAGGAGCTAGTGGCGCCCAGCCGGCGAGGGCTGCAGGCGTAGAAGTCGCTAAGGTAGAGAAAATTTCGCTGCAAGACGATGCCCAGTCGGTTGGTAGCTTGCGCTCACGTCAAAGCGTCATGTTGCGCCCCGAAGTTGCAGGCAGGGTTAAAGAGTTGGGCTTCGCTGACGGTGCTCGGGTGCGCAAAGGCCAGTTACTGGTGCAATTAGACGACACCCTCCAGCGCGCTGAGGTGAGTCAATCCAAAGCCCAGGTATCTATCGCCCAGGCCAATCACAAGCGCAACCAAGAGTTGGTGGCGCAAAATTTTGTTGCCCAGCGGGTGTTGGACGAAAGCAGCGCTGCGCTACAAGTAGCCCAGGCACAGCTGGCCTTATCAGATGCGCGTTTGTCTCGCATGGCCATTGTCGCCCCGTTTGATGGTACGTTGGGACTGCGCAATGTGAACATCGGCGACTATGTGAAAGACGGTGCCGATTTGGTGAACTTGGAAGACACCAGCACCATGCTGGTGGACTTTCGCCTGCCCGAGCGGTTTCAGCGCAAGCTCAAGGCTCAGCAAACCGTGGCACTTTCTCTAGAGGCATTTCCGGGTCGCATTTTCAAGGCGCGTATTGAAGCTATAGATCCATTGTTGGATGTTAATGCCCGCTCAGTTGGCGTGCGTGCCACATTGCCCAACACAGCTGGTGAACCTGCACCCGTAGCAGCACGTCCCAATACTGCGGGCCCGAATTCTTTGAGTGCTCCCACCGCACAGCCTGGCAACGCGGCTTCTGCAAACCCGACTGGCAAAAAGCCCGCCGCGGGCGGTGCCCTTGGTGGTGGTGGGCCCTTGCGTCCTGGCATGTTCGCTCGCGTGACCGCCATTTTTGGCGTGAACGACGCAGCTTTGGTGGTGCCTGAAGAGGCTATCGTGCCACAAGGGGGCAAGCAATTTGTGATTCGCGTGGTGGAACCCTCTGCAGCGCCTGCAGCCGCCAATTTGCCACCCGATACCCAATGGGTTTCAATGCGTCAAGAGGTCAAGTTGGGGGTGCGTCGCCAGGGCAAGGTTGAAATCACGGACGGTGTAACAGAGGGGCAAACCATCGTGGTGGCCGGCCAGCAACGCCTGCAAAAAGACGGCACTGCTTTGCGCATCGTCGAGTTAGGCAAGCCACCGAGCGCAGCAGCAGGCCCCGTAGCTGGTGCATCGGCACCTACTGGTGCGGTATCCGCTCCCGCCGCAGCGGCAAGCCGATAAGGCAGGGCTCTCACCATGCAATTGGCTGAAACATCCATTCGTCGCCCGGTTTTTGCGACCGTGCTGTCGCTCCTGATCATGCTGATTGGGGCCGTGTCGTTCAACCGTTTGGCGGTGCGCGAATACCCCAAAATTGACGAACCCGTCGTCACGGTCACCACCAGGTTTGCGGGAGCGTCTAGTGAAGTGGTTGAAGCGCAGGTCACCAAAATTTTGGAGGACTCGCTCGCCGGTATTGAAGGGGTGGACGTCATTACCTCAAGCAGTCGCCAAGAGCGCAGCCAAATTTCTGTGCGCTTTGCATTAACCCGCGATGCCGACTCTGCCGCAGCCGATGTGCGCGACAAAACTTCGCGCGTGCGCCAGCGTTTGCCCCAAGGCATTGACGAGCCCGTCATTGCCAAAGTGGAGGCTGACGCACAGCCCGTTATCTTTTTGTCCATGAGCTCCGACACGCACAACGCGTTGCAGCTCTCGGAGATGGCCAACACCTTGGTCAAGCCTTTGCTGCAAACCGCCCCCGGGGCGGCAGACGTAACCATCTTTGGCGAACGTTTGTTTTCAATGCAAGTGCAGTTGGACGCCGAAAAATTGGCGGCCTACAAGCTGACGATTCAAGATATAGAGGATGCGTTGAGACGCTCTAACCTTGAGGTTCCTGCCGGGCGTATTGAAAGTGCACAGCGCGAATTCAACGTCACCGCAGCCACAGACTTGACCCGCCCGCAGGAGTTTTCTCAAGTGGTGGTGCGCACGGTAAATGGCTACCCGGTGCGTATTGGTGATGTCGCTACAGTGCGCCAGTTGCCCGCAGATGAGCGCACCGCTGTGCGCCTGAATGGCCGCGACGCAATCGGCCTGGGCGTGATCCGCCAGGCCACGGCTAATCCGCTCGACCTGTCGGCAGGCGTGCGTGAGTTGATGGTTAAGTTGAAAAAAGACCTTCCTGCTGGCGTGACACTGGAGGTTGCTAACGACAACTCGGTATTTATCGACCGGTCTATTAAAGCGGTGTACCAGACTATTCTGGAGGCCTCGGCGTTGGTTGCGTTGGTGATCTTTGTATTTTTGCGCACCCTGCGCGCCGCCATTATCCCGCTGGTCACTATTCCCGTGGCATTGATTGGCACGTTTGCGCTGATGGCTGTGGCAGGTTTCAGCATCAACACGCTCACACTGCTGGCGCTGGTCTTGGCCATTGGGCTGGTGGTGGACGACGCCATTGTGATGCTGGAAAACATTTACCGCCACATTGAAGATGGTATGTCGCCCTTTAAGGCGGCCATTCAGGGTTCGCGTGAGGTGGGCTTCGCCATTATTGCGATGACCATGACACTGGTCGCGGTGTATGTGCCACTGGCTTTTGCACCCGGCAGAACCGGTAGGTTGTTCACCGAGTTTGCGTTGGCGCTGGCGGGTGCGGTGTTGGTGTCAGGAGTGGTGGCGTTAACGTTATCGCCCATGATGTCGTCGGTGCTGCTGCGCCATAACCCGAACCCCTGGTGGTTCGACCGGATGATGGAATCAGCTTTGCAAGGCGTTACCGACGCCTACGCGAAATTGCTGGGTTGGACCCTGCGCGTGCGCTGGCTGATCGTGCTGATCATGCTGGGCAGTGGTGTGGTGTCGTGGTCGGTGTTGGGCGATATCAAGCGCGAGCTGTCTCCTATCGAAGACCGCGGTGTAGTTTTGGTGCAGCTCAATGCACCCGATGGGTCCACTTTGGACTATTCCAACCGCTATGCGCGTGCCATTGAGCGCATTGGTGAAAGCTACCCTGAGTTTGACCGAATTTTCTCGACCATCGGCAACCCCACGGTGGCGCAAGGCAATGTGTTTTTCCGTGCAAAACCTTGGGAAGAGCGCACCCGTACTACGCAAGACATGGCGCGCGACATGACGGGCCGTGTGTCTAGCCTGTCCGGAGTTACGGCATTTCCAGTTACACCACCCTCGCTGGGGCAGGGGTTTACTCAGCGTCCGGTGAATTTTGTGGTGATCACATCTGACAGCTACCAAAACTTGTCGCAAGTCGTGAGATCTTTTCAGGACGAGTTGGCCAAAAATCCTGGCTTTGTACAAGTTGATACCGATTTGCGGCTGAACAAACCCGAGTTCCGTATGGAGGTGGACCGTGAACGCGCCGCCGATATGGGTGTGAGTGTCGAATCTATTGCCCGATCAGTAGAGACCATGCTGGGTGGTCGCAACGTGACACGCTATAAGCGTGAAGGCCAGCAGTACGATGTGATTGTTAACACCACACCCAGCGGACGCGATGCACCTGACGACATTGAAAAAATATTTGTGCGTGGCAAGGGCGACGCTTTAGTGCCTTTGTCTGCTTTGGTCAAAATTCGTGAAGTCGTGGTGCCACGGGAGTTGAACCACTTTGGCCAGCGCCGCTCTGCCACGATCACCTCCAACCTGGCACCTAACTATGCCTTGGGCGAGGCACTTACCTTCATGGATGCAACGGCACAAAAAGTGTTAAAGCCCGGCTACGCCACCGACCTGAATGGGTCGAGCCGCGAGTTTCGCAAATCGTCTGATTCGCTCACCTTGGTATTTTTGCTGGCACTGGTGTTTATTTTCTTGGTGCTGGCGGCCCAGTTTGAGAGTTTTATTGATCCGCTAGTCATCATGCTCAGTGTGCCACTGTCGATGGCGGGTGCATTATTGGCGCTGAAGTGGTCGGGCGGCACGCTCAATGTGTTCAGTCAAATCGGCCTGATTACGTTGGTGGGGCTGATTACCAAGCACGGCATTTTGATGGTGGAGTTTGCCAACCAGCTGCGTGAGCAGGGTATGGAGACAGTGCAGGCCATCAAGCAGTCCGCAGCCCAGCGGTTGCGGCCAATTTTGATGACCACGGGCGCGATGGTGCTAGGCGCTGTGCCATTGGCTCTGGCGGTTGGTGCCGGCGCTGAGAGCCGCAAGCAAATTGGCTGGGTCATTGTGGGTGGCATGAGCCTGGGCACCTTGCTGACTATTTTTGTGGTGCCTACCATGTATACGTTGTTGGCGCGCAAGCATGCTCCCGGAGCCATCAAGACGGTAGTCGTAGACCATATTCACGACGCTAGCGGCGTGGGCGACCCGGCCCACCCGCTTTAGGCGGTACAGGCGCTATATCACCCCGTCAAACATCATCACGTCGACTTCATCACCCAACGCTACATTGCCTTGATCGTGCCCTAGCACGATGAGGCCGTTGGCCTGGGCCATTGAGCTGAGTACGCCCGAACCTTGTTGCCCGGTGGTTGCTACCGTTAAGGCTCCGTTGGCAGCAGATTTCACAACCCCACGCTGGTATTCGGTGCGGCCGGGTTTTTTGCGAATGGCCTCTGTGCTGTGCGCCTTGAGTAGGGGCAGAGCTGGGGCGCTGCAGCCCATCATCTGTAACAAGGCAGGCCGCACAAATGCCAAAAAGGTCACCATCACAGCCACGGGGTTGCCGGGTAAGCCAAATAGCACTGCTTCACCGATACGTCCCACCGCCATAGGCCGCCCAGGGCGCATGGCAATTCTCCAAAAAGCTACGCCGGATTCGCCGCCTGCCAGCTTGCGCATCACGGCTTTGGTGTGGTCTGCCTCACCCACGCTTACACCGCCGCTGGTAATGATGGCATCTGCCTGCGTCGCGGCTAATGTGAAGGCAGCTTCCAAGGCAAGCGGATCGTCTTTAACCACGCCAATGTCAATCACCTCAACACCCATCCGCGTCAGCAAACCAAATAGGGTGTAGCGATTGCTGTCGTATACCGCTCCTTCGCGGGGTGATTCACCCAAGCTCAGAATTTCATCACCGGTAGAAAAGAACGCTACTCGCAGGGGGCGCACCACCTCCACGGCGGCAATGCCCAAGCTGGCCAGCAATCCTAGCGCCGCAGGGGTCACACGACTGCCCGCTGTGATTGCGGCTTTTCCCTGCATCAGGTCTTCGCCCATAAAGCGGCGGTTGTCACCGCGCTGGAGTATTCCGGGTGCTATCGAAATAGTGTCACCGGTTTGCTGCGTTAGCTCTTGTGGCACCACGGTGTCCAGACCTGCAGGCATGACGGCGCCCGTCATGATCTTCACGCATTGGCCTGCTTCCACTGTGCCTTGCCATGCCTGGCCCGCCAACGCAGTGCCTACGATGGTCAAGTGCAGTGCTTGCGTGGTTTGCAATTGTGTGCCGTCAAAAGCAAAGCCATCCATGGCCGAGTTGTCGTGCGCCGGCACGTTGATGGGAGATATCACGTCCGTTGCCAAGATGCGCCCTAGCGCCTGTTTTAGTTCCACCTGCTGGTGTTGCATCACCGGCGCCACCAAGCCTTGCAAAAACTGCAAGGCTGCATCCGTGCGCAGCGCTTGGGGGTCGTAGCCCTGTAGCTGGGCAGCTACTTGCGCGAGTGATTTCATGACTGTTCTAAGTGTTGAAGTTGTGCCAGGGTGTTGGCATTGAAAAAAGCATTGGCAACATCGTCCGCGCGGTCGAACGGTACTTCGGAGTAGGTGTGCTGCTGCACCCATGCAAATATTTTGCTGCCCCCGCCGTCGACGAATTGTTGCAAGCTAGAAAAAAGGCTTGTCTTCACAAGACAAAAAACCGGCTGCCTGCGCAGGGTTGTGGTGCCGTCTGGGTTACTTTCGGGCGCAGAAGCCATGGCAATATCTACGCCCGTGTCCGTCAATGCCTTTGCCAACCGTTCCAGCAAATCCAATGGAAACAAAGGCGAGTCACACGGCACGGTCAGCATGTAGCTGTAATGCGCCTTTGGCGAATTGCATGCGTGCAACCCCGCCAAAAATCCCGCCAGTGGCCCCGCATAGTCAGCCGTCGCGTCTTGCCAAACTGGCACACCCAGTGCGGCGTAGCGATCCAGATGCCGGTTGGCGTTGATGCCAATCAGGCCTGGCGCACCAGCGCTTTGCTTTTGCAGGCGTTGCAGGGCTTGCTGCACCAAGGTGTGTCCTCTAAAGCTTTGCAGGCCTTTGTCTACCCCGCCCATGCGCGAGCCTCTGCCACCGGCCAGTACAACGGCGCAAGTCAATTGTGCAATCGATTCAGCAGCCATGGCTGTCATCCGCCGATATAACTCATCTCAACCCGACGTGGGGCTGGCTTGCCATCGGGTGAGTCGCTGCCATTGGAATCGTCGTCGATCGGCAGATGCGCACGCAATTCCGAATATCGGTCAGAGCGACCTTGCCAAATGTGCCCAATGGCCGACTCTAAGTTGGCATCGCCCGCATGCCCACGCACCAGCGTGCGCAGGTCATAGCCCTGGCTGGCAAACAGACACAAATACAGCTGCCCTTCGGTG
>JBJOLD010000197.1:0-2873 GCA_046045765.1 Pseudomonadota bacterium
GGAAGTAATCAAAATGGTTTTAGCGCCAGCATTGACCATGTTTTCCATTGCGCTGATCTGGGTGGCTGTGTCGCCGTCTTGCTTGCCAGCTGCACTGAGCAACTTGGCGCCGCCCTTTTTAGCTGCGGCTTCAGCACCTTCCTTCATTTTCACGAAGAAAGGATTGCTGTCAGTCTTGGTGATCAAACCGATAACAGGCTCTGCAGCAAATGCGGTGGAAGTGGCGAATGCCAAAGCTGTCAGGGCCAAAGTGGCAGTGGATTTTTTCATGAACTATCTCCTCGTTGTGTGTCAATCGGGTTGTGTCGACCAGTTGAACTGGTCATCGATATTTACGCTTTTCGACCAAGCGTGCTCGAACTATAGTGGCAATGCCGTTACTAAATCAATATGATTTAGTTAAGGAAAACCCTAATATGCTGCAAACTAAACAGTCTTGACCGCTAAGGTTTAGTTTCCTTTCTACCCAGACAAATCAACGCGCTTGCGCTCTGTATCGTATGTTTGGCTACGAAGACTCATCTTCTTTAACCCGCTAAGTTGGAACCTACAACATGCGAATTGCGGCTGAGGTGCCTCTCTTTAACGCACTGGACTCTTAAGAGAAATTGCCATCAAAACTTTTCCAGCTGACGCCACGACACACATGCTGTGAGTGATGCAACTGCGTTGCAATTCAGCAAAAGTGAGGGGGACTTAGCGAAATCGCTGCATCATGCGTACAAACTCAAATACCCATAACTGGGCCACAATACTTATCCATGTCTCGCGTTAGCCCCATGAATCCGTACGAAAAAAACCCAGATCTGAACCACACGCCAGTACTTTTTTGGTGGGTTATGGGCTCGTCCATCGCATTTGCCCTGGTACCCACCCTATGGACGACTATTGACCTGCAAGCGGCCCAGCTGTTTGCGGGAACCGCACCTCGCATCTTCAGCGCTAACTGGTGGTGGGTGCAATGGATTAACCAGTACCTACCTGCGGCATTTCGGGTCGGTCTGGTACTCGCACTTGTTTCGTGGATCAGTTACACGGCTCGCAAAACTGATGTGAATTTACGCATTGCGACTGCCTTTTTAGTTATCGCGGGCATTTTGGGTCCTGGTGCGGTGGTGAATTTGGGATTCAAAGAGCATTGGCAACGTGCTCGCCCCTATCAGGTTACTGATTTCGGTGGGGACAAGCAGTTCACGCGCGCAGCAGTACTGACCGATCAATGCAATAACAACTGCTCTTTTGTGAGTGGCCACGTTGCATGCGGTTTTTACTTTACTGCGTTGATGTTGATTCAGCGTAGGCGAAAAATAGTATGGGCAATTACCGGGTCAGCAGCGGGTGCATTCATAGGCTTTGCAAGGATGTCTGACATGGCACACTGGCTTAGCGATGTACTGTGGGCCTACCCCATTACTCTTGCTACCAGTTGGATCGTTTGGAAATCACTTTTGTGGGTCTATCCCAGACCACACGCTACAGTGGGGTAACGCAGCCTTAGTCCAAGCTCTTGCTTCATACGGTGGTTGACCAAGCGGCGAGACTCTGACATAAAACTGAGCAACATCAGCGGTAGTTGCTTATTCGCACCATCGCGTGAAACCCTGGGAGGCCTGGGCAGCGCGTACAAATCGGCGGCTAGATCAAAGTAATCACCCATCTTTAACTGGGTATCGTCGTTGACGTTGTATGTTCTTTGGGCACACCCCTTCCACATCGCCGCAAGGCATGCACGCGCCAAATCATCGGCGTGAATATGGTTTGTGTAGACGTCATCGTCTGGCGTTAGCACTGGCGTGCCTTTAACTAGCCGGGCATACGGCGTGCCACCCTCGCGATCCGCCGCATAAATACCTGGAATACGCAAAATTTGAGTACGCACACCAAAGACCCGTCCCAGAAATCGGACTTGTTTTTCAGCATCTACACGCCGCCTTGCCCTTGGCGTGTCGGGTGCAAGTCGGTATGTTTCGTTAACGCGCATTCCCTGACAATCCCCATACACACCACTCGTCGAGCCGTACGTCAACACAACAGGTGAGGTTCTGCGTGACAAAACGGCCATTAACGCGCGGGTCCTTGGATCTGTCCACCCCTCAGAAGGTGGTGGAGCCAAATGAATCACTCTAGTCGCAATGCCTGCCAAACGCTGCAAAGACGACGGTTGATCCAAATTACCCACCAGCGGCTGGATACCCAGCATGCGCAACGACTCCAAACGATGGCTGCTCGAAGTCAACGCCAGTTTGCCCACGACGCCAGGCAATAACGCAGCAACACGCAATCCAACATCACCGCAACCCACGATCAAAATGCGTTGACGTCGAAATCGAGCGGGTAATGCGCCAAGTGGGGTTTGGTTTGAAGGCAAAATTGCATTCCACGTAAATAGTTGAGTCCAAGGATAACCAAAAGATGAGCGACAACGCCAGCCAAGCAACGGAATTCGCAGTCCACGTTATACCTAGCGGGCGCACGTTTTTCGTCCAAACAGACGAGACAATTTTGGCGGCTGGAATTCGTCAGGGTATTGGCTTGCCCTATGGCTGCAAAGACGGTGCCTGCGGGTCTTGCAAATGCAAGATGCAAAGCGGCCTGGTAGTGCACGGTGCCCATCAAATTAAGGCTCTGAGCACAGACGACGAAATAGCGGGATTTGTACTTACCTGCTGCGCCACACCACAAACGGATGTCGTTCTTGAATCTCGCCAAGTAACCGAAGCAGGTGCAATCCCTATCAAGAAATTGCCTACACGGGTGACTTCCATGACCCGACTGTCTGAGGACGTGATGGTCTTGCAATTGCAGTTGCCTGCGAACGACAACTTCAGGTATCGCCCTGGCCAGTATGTTGAATTCATGTTGCGCGATGGCGC
>JBJOLD010000023.1:0-4605 GCA_046045765.1 Pseudomonadota bacterium
GCTTTGTGCTGCTGGTAGACCCCGCCACCACGGCCATGGAGCCGCTAATGCAGGCCATGCTGCTGCCGGTGACTGTTACCACCCAGAATTTATGGAAAAACGCGCTGCAGCCCTCGTCCACTTTGCGTAGTGCACTATAAAAATAGTAGCAAATTTTGACGTCAATTAGTCCGTAAGTGGGTTAGGAGACATCAGGCATTGCACAAAAGTGCGTAAGCAGCTATAAATTTTATAGTTTCACCTTGCCCATCCAGACGTCTTTGTACATCACCCAATCGCCCATAAAGCTGTACAGCGGGCGCTTGAATGAGGCGGGCTTGTTCTTCTCAAAGCCAAAGTGGCCCACCCACGCGAACGCGTAGCCGCACAGCAAGCCATACAAAAAGTACTGAGGCTTGCCGGTAGCAAACATCATCGCCAAACACACCAGGCCCAACGACGAGCCCACGAAGTGCAAGCGGCGGCAGGTGCGGTTGCTGTGCTCGCTCAGGTAAAACGGATAGAACTCTGCAAATGTGGCGAAGCTGCGGGGGTCTGTGGTCATGGTGTCTCCTGTTATTTGGCTAAAAAATCGCGTATGGCAAACAGCGTCTCGTCCGGTGCCTCGCTCATCTGGTGGTGTCCCACAGGCACGTTGACGACGCTGACCACTTTCCCGCTGGATCGGGCCGCGGCGATCAGTGGTTGAGCGGCTTTAGCCTGTGTCATCTGGTCTTGCACACCCAGCACAAACAGCACTGGGCAGGTGATTTCTGCTACAGCTGCTTCGCCGTTGGTGTAGCTGTCGCAGGCCTTGAAGCCACGGTAGAACACATTCACGCCTGAGTTGCTGGCCAGCACTCGCCGCATGAGCGCTTTGTTGCTGCCAAACACCCAGGTGCCGGGGCCCAGCGCCGAAGGTACCGGGGCCAGCGTGCTGCGAGAGAACACATTGACCATCTGCATCGCCACCTCAGGCGCGTTCTGGGCGTTGTCCAGCAGCACCTGCGATACCCGCATGGGCGACGCTGTGCCTACCAGCACCAGGTGGCTGATGCGGTTTTGCAGCCGCGCAGCCGCTTCCAGCGTAATCAACGAGCCCCAGCTGTGACCCACCAGCGCGGCTTTGGCCACACCCGCTGCGTCGAGCAAAGCACCAACAAAGCCAGCGGCTTCTTCCACGGTGGAAGGCGCTTCACCCGCACTGCGGCTGTGGCCCGGCAGGTCGACTGCCAGCACGTTGAAGCCGTGGTGCGCCAGGTAGCGGGTCTGCAAAATCCACACACTGTGGTCGTGCAGTACGCCGTGAATAAAAACCACCGTGGGTTGGCTGGCATCGAATGCCTTGCCGCCGGTGTAGCAGTAGGTGGGTGCGCCGTTAACGAGGAGTTCCATCACGCACCTGCCTTTTCAGCGGTCTTGAGCGCACGTTTCAAGTCGTCTATCAGGTCGGCACTGTCTTCCAGCCCAATCGACAGCCGAATCGTGCCTTGGGTGATGCCACCCTTGGCCAGCGCCTCGTCGTCCATGCGGAAGTGGGTGGTGCTGGCCGGGTGAATCACCAGGCTGCGGCAGTCGCCCACATTGGCCAGATGGCTGAACACTTTGAGCGCCTCAACAAACGCTTGGCCCTGCTTGCGCGTGCCCTTGATGTCAAAGCTGAACACCGAGCCCGCGCCGCGCGGCAGCAGTTTTTGCGCCAGCGCATGGCTGGGGTGGCTTTCCAGCAGCGGGTGGCCCACGCGGCTCACCAGGGGGTGGCTGGCTAGAAACTCCACCACCTTAGCGGTGTTGTGCATGTGGCGCTCCATGCGCAACGACAGGGTCTCAATACCCTGCAATATCAACCAGGCGGAGTGCGGGCTCAGGCAGGCCCCAAAGTCGCGCAGACCCTCGCGGCGCGCCCGCAGCAAGAATGCGCCCACGGTGCTTTCTTCGCTGAAGTTCATGTTGTGAAAGCCGTCGTAAGGAGCGGCCAGCTCGGCAAACTTGCCCGTAGCGGCAAAGGCCTTGGCCCAATCAAAGCTGCCACCGTCCACCACCAGGCCGCCAATCACGGTGCCGTGGCCGCAGAGGAACTTGGTGGCCGAGTGGTAGACCAAGTCGGCTCCCAATTCGAGGGGTTTCATCAGCCAGGGCGTGGTCAGCGTGGAATCCACCAGCAGGGGCACACCGGCGTCACGGGCGATTTGCGCCACCGTGGGAATGTCCAGCACGTCCAGACCGGGGTTGCCCACGGTTTCGCCAAAAAACAGTTTGGTGTTGGGCCGCACTGCAGCGCGCCAACCGTCCAGGTCGTTAGGTTGCACAAACGTGGTGTCAATGCCAAAGCGGCGCATCGTGTAATGCAGCAGGTTTTGCGACCCGCCGTACAGCGCGGTGCTTGCCACAATGTGCGAGCCCGCGCCCATTAGCGTGGCAATGCTCAGGTGCAGTGCGGCTTGGCCGCTGGCCACGCTGATCGCGCCGATTCCGCCCTCCAGCGCGCTGATGCGCTGCTCCAGCACTGCGTTGGTGGGGTTGCTGATGCGGCTGTACACATGGCCCGCGCGTTCCAGGTTGAAAAGCGAGGCTGCGTGTTCGCTGGACTCGAATACAAACGAAGTCGTCAGGTGGATTGGCACCGCGCGTGCACCAGTGGTAGCGTCTGGCGCTGCACCGGCGTGCAACGCCAGGGTGTCAAAACCGGGGTCAGAATAGCCGGGCATAGGGGAATCTCCAGATCGCGCGACAGATAAAGCGTGTAATTGTGGGCTATATTTCAACCACGGTCACAACCCATATGTCACCATGAATAAGGAAAAATCATGAAAGTCAGCGACATCCTGCGCGTTAAAGGAGGCACGCTTTTTACCACCACGCCCGAAGAGTCTTTGGCCGATGCAGCCAAGTTGATGGCCGAGCGCGATATCGGCTCGCTGGTGGTGATGGCGCATGGACTGGTCGTGGGCATGCTGACGTTTCGTGAGGTGATCCAGGCAGTTGTGCGTAACGGGGGTGAATTCGGCACCACATCGGTGTACCGCGCAATGGACGCAGGCCCGCTGACCTGCACCATGGAAACTGAAATGGATGAGGTGCGCCGCATGATGCTAGACCGCCACGCGCGCTACATGCCTGTGGTTGAAAACCGCATGCTCATGGGCGTAATTAGCTTCTACGACGTAGCCCGTGCTGTGGTGGATGCGCAGAACTTTGAGAACAAGATGCTCAAAGCCTACATTCGCGATTGGCCAGGCGAAGAAAAGGGCGACGCGCAGTAAGTTTTCACTGCTGGTGAGACAAAAAAACGGCCTGAAGGCCGTTTTTTATTTGATGTGCTGAATCTAACTTATTTTTTTGCGCGGATTTTTGCCAATTCACTTTGGGTTTCGTTCCATAAATCCATACCTACGTCGGCGCCAATCTGCGCGTATACGCGCGTAAGCTTGTCACGCATGCGCGCAGATTCTGCGGGCGACAGTTCGTTGACCTGCATGCCCTTGGCCTTCAAATCTGCCACCGCTTTGGAGGCTTCTTCGCGGGTGTCCTTACGTTCAAAGTCGCGGCTGGTTGTGGCTGCGTCCTGCAAGATTTTTTGCTCGTCTTTGGAAAGCTGATCCCACCACTTTTTGCTCACCAGAACAATCCAGGGGCTGTACACGTGGTTGGTCACCGTCATGTACTTTTGCACTTCGTAAAACTTGCTCGACAAAATGGTGTTGAAGGGGTTTTCCTGTCCGTCCACCGTATTGGTTTCCAGCGCGCTAAATAGTTCTGAGAAGGCCATGGGCACGGCGTTGGCGCCCAGGGTTTTGAAGCTGGTCAGGAACACATTGTTTTGCATGACGCGCAGCTTGATTCCATCCAGGTCTTCCATCTTGTTGATGGCGCGCTTGCTATTGGTCAGGTTGCGAAAACCATTTTCCCAATAGGCCAAACCGACCAGCCCTTTTTCCTGCAACTTGGCGCGTATTTTGTCGCCAATTGGGCCATCCAGCAGGGCATCAGCTTCCTTGGCACTGCTGATCAAGAAGGGGCTGTCCCACAGCGCCATCTCTTTGGTAATGCCCACCAGCGTGGCGGTAGAGCCGACCATCATCTCTTGCGCGCCGCCAATGAGGGACTGCTGCATTTGCGTATCTGGGCCCAGAGCCGCAGCGCCAATGGCGCGCACTTTCATCTTGCCGCCGGACGCTTTGTCTACCGCGTCGGCAAACACCTTGGCTGCGCGGCCCTGGTTGCTTTGCTCGTTAAGACCATAGCCAAAGCGAATCAGCCGGGGTTTGATGTCCTGCGCCAGTGCGGAAAACGAAGCGCCCAGCAGGGCTGCGGTAGTGGCCGCAATGAGGGTACGACGAAGAAAAGTCATGGGGATCTCCTAGGTTAAAAATTTATCGCATCCACGCCACCGGCGCGGTCACGATTTGCGGAAACAGAACAAACAAAAACAGAATCAGGGTGTAAGTGATGAGGAACGGGTTCACACCCTTGATGACCTGGTGCAAAGGCAGTCGCCCCACACCCGCCACCACATTGAGCACCGTGCCCACTGGTGGGGTAATTAGGCCAATGGCACCGTTGAGCACAAACATCAGACCAAAGTACACCGGGTCAATGCCCGCCTTGACGGCGATGGGCAACATC
>JBJOLD010000222.1:0-2505 GCA_046045765.1 Pseudomonadota bacterium
ACGCCCGAGGCCAGTGCCGCTTCAATTTGCTGTGGGCAAATAAAGTGAATGTGCGAGTCGATGCCGCCTGCGGTGACGATGTTGCCCTCGCAGCTAATCACTTCGGTGCCAGGGCCAATGATGATGTCTACGCCTGGCTGCACATCAGGGTTGCCTGCTTTGCCAATGGCAACAATGCGTCCACCTTTGAGTCCAATATCGGCTTTCACAATACCCCAGTGGTCAAGAATGAGTGCATTGGTCATCACGCAATCGACCGCGCCTTCCGATCTCATCTTTTGCGATTGCGCCATACCATCACGAATGGTTTTGCCGCCGCCAAATTTCACTTCTTCGCCGTAACTGCCTGCTCGCAAGGTGTAGTCGGCTTCAACTTCCAAAATCAACTCTGTATCGGCTAAGCGCACGCGGTCGCCCACCGTGGGGCCAAAAATTTCTGCATAGGCACGCTTGCCAATAGTTGCCATCAAACTGCCCCTTGTGTTTTGCCTTGAAAGCCATACACCATGCGGCCTCCCGCGTAGTCCACTAGCTCCACGGTGCGCTGCTGCCCAGGCTCGAAACGTACTGCCAAACCCGAGGCGATGTTGAGCCGCATGCCACGCGCTAGAGCACGGTCAAAGCCCAGCGCCTCGTTAACTTCGGCAAAGTGATAGTGCGAGCCGACTTGGATCGGACGATCGGCCGTGTTCGCCACAACGAGCGTCACGCATCTGCGATTGTGATTGAGCACATGCTCACCGCTAGCCACAAAAAATTCTCCGGGCGTCATGCTGACCTCCTTATTTTTTGCGACCAAACCACACAGCCAAAGCCACAACCAAGCCCAGCATCAAAAATCCCCAGACATCACTTGGGTGCGCATGCGCGCCTTCTAAGCCGTGTCCTTCGTGTGCGAATGCAGCATGGGTGAACAATAAAGAGAGCGCAGAAACGCAGAGATGGTGCATGAAAAATCTCCAATCAAACAATGGGCTGGTGCACGGTCACCAATTTGGTACCGTCTGGGAAGGTCGCTTCAATTTGTATATCAGGAATCATTTCGGCAATGCCATCCATAACATCATGTCGCGTTAAAACAGTGCGCCCTTCGCTCATTAACTGTGCAACGGTTTTACCGTCCCGCGCTCCCTCCATCACCGCCGCACTAATCAGGGCAATGCTTTCGGGGTAATTGAGCTTTAAGCCACGCGCCTTACGGCGCTCCGCTAAAAGTGCCGCAGTAAATAGAAGTAGCTTGTCTTTTTCTCTAGGTGTGAGTTCCATAGCGATAGTTTATGCAAGTCACATGCCAAATGCGGCAATCAAGACTACGGGTATTCACCATACGCAATCATTAAAAGCTGGCACAGCTTATGCATTGTGCTATGTACCCACTGTTCATGGGTTGGTTTCTATCTAGCAACGTTACTTTTTATATTTAAAGGAAAAACATCATGAAGCGTCGTTTTACTCTGAAGGCACTCACCGCTGCCATCGCTCTGTCATCGCTGTCCGCCCTGCCAGCGTTTGCCGCGGACACCATCAAAGTCGGCGTGCTTCACAGCTTGTCGGGCACGATGGCCATTTCGGAGACTGTGCTGAAAGACACCGTCTTGATGGCAATTGATGAGATCAATGCCAAAGGCGGCCTCTTGGGCAAGAAACTAGAGCCTGTGGTGGTTGACCCTGCTTCCAACTGGCCGTTGTTTGCCGAAAAAACTAAGCAACTTTTGACGCAAGACAAAGTTGCCGTGATGTTTGGCTGCTGGACTTCGGTGTCACGCAAATCGGTTCTACCTGTCGTTGAAGAGTTGAATGGTCTCTTGTTCTATCCTGTGCAGTACGAAGGTGAGGAGCTCTCCAAAAATGTGTTCTACACAGGTGCAGCCCCTAACCAGCAAGCGATTCCAGCGGTTGACTATTTGATGAGCAAAGACGGTGGCGCAGCAAAGCGCTGGGTGCTGCTCGGTACAGACTATGTGTATCCACGTACAACCAACAAAATTTTGCGTGCTTACCTCAAATCTAAGGGCGTGAAAGATTCGGACATCGACGAGAAGTACACACCGTTTGGTCATTCTGACTATCAAACCATCGTGGCTGATATCAAGAAATTCTCTGCTGGTGGCAAAACGGCTGTGGTCTCCACCATCAATGGTGACTCCAATGTACCGTTCTACAAAGAACTCGGCAATGCTGGCCTCAAGGCTAAAGACGTACCCGTCGTGGCATTCTCTGTGGGCGAAGAAGAGCTCCGCGGCGTGGACACAAAACCATTAGTGGGTCACTTGGCTGCTTGGAATTATTTTCAATCCATCAAAAATCCAACCAACGAAGCATTCATCAAAAAATGGTCGGCTTATGCCAAAGCTAAAGGTATTGCTGGCCATAAAGACAAGCCACTCACCAACGATCCAATGGAAGCAACCTACATTGGCGTGAACATGTGGGCGCAAGCCGTGACCAAAGCCAAGTCAACCGACGTGGACAAGGTTATTGCAGCCATGGCAGGTCAAACCTTCA
>JBJOLD010000030.1:0-7054 GCA_046045765.1 Pseudomonadota bacterium
GACGGATTGAAGGACCTGAAGATTGCCGACTACGGCACCCGCCGCCGCTTTTCGCGTGCGTGGCACGACGAAGTGCTGCGCGTGCTGTCTGCCAAGCTGGGCACGCACCAAAGCCCCGGCCATGGCGGTGCGTCGGCCGGTCAACTGGCGGGCACCAGCAATGTGCAACTGGCGTTCAAGCTGGGACTGATTCCGCTAGGCACCATGGCGCACGAGTATTTGCAGGCCTCGCAAGGCCTGGGGCCACGCTTGCGTGACAGCCAGATTTTTGCCTTTGAGTCGTGGGCGCGGGAGTACCGGGGCGACCTGGGCATTGCGCTCAGCGATGTGTACGGCATGAGCGCGTTTTTGCGTGACTTTGATTTGTATTTTTGCAAGCTGTTTGACGGCGCGCGCCACGACAGCGGCGACCCGTTCAACTGGGGCGAGCGCATGCTGGACCACTACACCCGTAACCGCGTAGACCCGCGCACCAAAACGCTGATCTTCAGCGACGGCCTGACCGTGCCGCGCACCATTGAGCTGTACCAGCAATTCCGTGGCCGCTGCCAGCTAGCCTTTGGTATCGGCACCAACCTGACCAATGACCTGGGCTATGAGCCGCTGCAAATCGTCATCAAGATGGTGCGCTGTAACGGCCAGCCGGTGGCCAAGCTGTCAGACACGCCTTCCAAAAACATGTGCGACGACGAGAAGTATTTGGCCTACCTGCGCCAGGTGTTTCAGATCGAGCAGCCGTCTTAAACCATTGTCTTGAACCATTCAAAAGCCCAACATGCCCCAACCCGCCATTCTTAAACCTGCCATCCTCGTGACCCGCGCCATTTTTCCCGAGGTGCTGGAGCACCTGGGCCAGCACTTCGAGGTCCACTCCAACCAGGCTGACCAGATGTGGACGCCTGCTGAGCTGACGCAGCACTTGCAAGGCAAAGTGGGCGTGTTCACCACGGGCTCGGATCGCATTGACGCGGCCTTGCTTGGACAATGCCCACAACTCAAAATTTGCGCCAACATGGCGGTCGGCTACAACAACTTTGACCTGCCCGCCATGACGGTTGCACGCGTGCTGGGCACCAACGCGCCTGACGTACTCACGGAGACCACTGCCGACTTCGGCTTTGCTTTGCTGATGGCCACGGCGCGGCGCGTGACAGAGAGCGAGCACTATTTGCGCGCCGGCAAATGGACGCGCTGGAGCTACGACATGTTCTCCGGGGCCGAAGTGCACGGCAGCACGCTGGGCATCATCGGCATGGGCCGCATCGGGCAGGGCATTGCCAAGCGCGGCGCATTGGGCTTTGGTATGCAGGTGGTTTATCACAACCGCAGCCGTTTGGATGCGGCAACCGAGTCCGAGTGCCGGGCCACCTATGTGGGCAAAGAAGAGTTGCTGAAAACTGCCGACCATGTGGTGCTGGTGGTGCCGTATTCCGCTGCGTCCCACCACACCATTAGCGCGGCTGAATTGGCGCTAATGAAGCCCACCGCCACGCTGGTCAACATTGCGCGCGGCGGCATTGTGGACGACGCAGCTTTGGCCGTGGCCCTGCGCGAAGGGCGCATTGCGGCTGCGGGGCTGGACGTATTTGAGGGCGAGCCCCAGGTGCATCCCGACTTGTTGACCGTGCCTAACGTGGTGCTCACCCCACACATTGCCAGCGCCACCGTGGGCACGCGCAAAGCCATGGCCATGCTGGCCGCGGACAACTTGATTGGCATGCTGGTGCACGGCAAACCGCTCACTCCGCTGAATGCCGAGGTGCTGGCTTGAACGAATTCGCATGGTGGGTGTGGGCGGTGTTGGGTTTAGGCCTGTTGAATCTGGTTGCACTGGTCTGGTTCGCGCTCTCGCAGCGTGGAAGCGGTGATGATTTGGAGCAACAAAAGCAGCAGCAACTACAGCAACAGGCGCAGTTCAAAGCACTGCAAGACCTGCGTGCCCAGTTGCAAACTGCCACCGAGCGCCTGGAGCGCGAGCTACGCACCGAGATCACCGAATCCTCGCGCGGCGGTCGGCAAGAGTTGACGCAAAACCTGGCCACGTTTCAGCAAACCCTGGTGCAGCAAAGTGCCGAAGCCACCCGCACCCAGAACACGCAGATTGATGCCTTTGGGCAGCAGTTGGCGGTGTTGCAAAAGTCGCTGTCCGACACGCTCACGCTGCAGCTGGGCAATGTGTCCGAGTCGAACGCGCGGCGCATGGCCGAGGTGCGCCAAACGCTGGAAGCGCAGCTGGCCCAGCTGCAAACCACCAACGCCGCCAAGTTGGATGAGATGCGCGCCACGGTAGACGAAAAATTGCAAACCACGCTGCAAGCCCGCTTGGGCGAGAGCTTCAAGCAAGTGGCCGAGCGGCTGGAGCAGGTGCACAAAGGCCTGGGCGAAATGCAAACGCTGGCGCAGGGCGTGGGCGATCTCAAGCACCTGCTGACCAACGTGAAAACCCGTGGCATGTTTGGCGAGGCACAACTCGCTAGTCTGCTGGAGCAGGTATTTGTGCCCGACCAATATGCCGTGCAAATTGCCACTCGTCCGGGTAGCAAAAACGTGGTGGACTTTGCCATTAAGCTGCCGGGTAAGTCCGACGATGGTGCGCCGCTGTGGTTGCCCATCGACGCCAAGTTTCCCAACGAAGACTACGAGCGGCTGCTGGACGCGCAGGGCAGGGCCGACGTGGCTGGTGCCGAGGCTGCAGGCAAGGCGTTGGAGCTGCGCATCCGGCTGGAGGCCAAATCGATTTCCGAGAAATACGTAGAACCGCCGCACACCACCGACTTTGCGATTTTGTTTTTGCCCACCGAAGGCCTGTACGCCGAAGTGCTGCGCCGCCCCGGCCTGATGGAAGGCCTGCAGCGCGAGCACCGCATCACGCTGGCCGGGCCCACCACGCTCTTGGCCATGCTTAGCTCATTGCAAATGGGCTTTAGAACGCTGGCGCTGGAGAAGCGCTCTAGCGAAGTGTGGCAAGTGCTGGGCGCGGTGAAAACCGAGTTTGGCAAGTTTGGTGGCATGTTGGACAAAGCCCGCGCGCAGACTGAGACCGTACTCAAAACCCTGACTGATGCCGACGTGCGCACCCGCGCCATGGGCCGCGCTTTGAAGAAGGTGGAAGCGTTGCCTGAGAGTGCATCGCAGGTGCTTATTCCTATCGACAAAGACCTGGATACGGGTGGCAGTGACAGCGCAGACGCGCGCAGCGAAGGCCTGGCGCAGAACCGCCTGCTATGAACGCAGGCAGCTTGCCTTCGCAGCAAACTGCCGCGCAGGTATTGCGACTGGTGGCAGGGCAGGTATGCATCCATGCCTGCATGGCGGGCATGCGCATGGCGGCCCCGCTGTGGGCGCTGCAGCAGGGCTATGGCCCGCTGGCGGTCGGCTGTTTGTTGGCGCTTTTTTCACTCTCCCAGGTATTTTTGGCGCTGCCAGCAGGGCGTTTTGCGGATCGCCGCGGCCTGCGCCGCCCCGTGATGTTGGCCATTGGTGCTGCCATGGTAGGCGGCACGTTGTCGGCGGTGTTTGTGAACTTTTATGTGCTGTGCCTGAGCGCCTTGCTGATGGGTGGTGCTACCGGTGGCGCGTCTATCGCCCTGCAACGCCATGTGGGCCGGGCCGCACACGATGCCCGCGAGCTGCGCCGCGTGTTCAGCTTGCTGTCCATCGGCCCCGCGGTGTCCAACTTTTTGGGCCCGGTGTGCGTGGGCTTGCTGATTGACCACGCAGGCGTGTGGCTAGGTGGCAGTGCTGCAGACCGCAACGGCTTTGTTGCCGCGTTTGCCTTATGCGCTTTAGCCCCGGCACTGGCCTGGTTGGCAGTGCGCGATACACCTGAGCTACCAGCCGTTCAAGTGCCTGAGGGTGGCAGCACCAGCGCATGGCCATTGTTGCGCGAGCCTTTGATGCGCCGCTTGCTGGTCGTCAATTGGCTGCTGTCGAGCTGTTGGGATGTACACACCTTTGTGGTGCCCGTACTGGGGCACGAGCGAGGCTTCAGCGCCTCTGTTATCGGCACCATCTTGGGCGGTTTTGCCGTTGCAGCCGCGTCGGTTCGCGTGCTGCTACCACTGCTGGCCAATCACTTGCGTGAATGGGCAGTAGTTACCAGCGCAATGGTTATCACGGCGGTGTTGTTTGGTATTTATCCGTTTATGCCATCGGCCTGGACCATGGGCATGTGTTCGGTGCTGCTGGGGCTGGCCCTGGGTACTGTGCAACCCATGCTGATGAGCACCCTGCACCAGATCACCCCACACGCCCAGCACGGCCAAGCCATTGCGCTGCGGCTCATGAGCATCAACATCTCTAGCGTGCTGATGCCCATGGTGTTCGGCACGGTGGGCGTGGTGGTGGGGGTTTCGGTGGTGTTCTGGACCGTGGGTGCCCTGGTGGGGCTGGGCTCGCAGGCAGCCTTCAAATTAAGACCGAAACTGCCTGTAGCGCCCGTGGACCATGCGTAAGCAGCTATATTTAAGATAGCACTTTGAGTTAACCTATGACCATCCGCTCCGCCACTTTGCATGACTTAGACGCAGTCGCCAGTCTCTTCGATGCTTACCGCCAGTTTTACGCGCAAGCCCCTGACTTAGCGTTGGCTACCGAGTTCATCCGCGCACGAATGCACAACGGCGAATCGGTCATCCTGCTGGCATTAAATGACAAGAACGAAGCGGTGGGCTTTTGCCAGCTGTACCCCAGCTTCTGCTCTGTGGAAGCCAAACCCATCTACGTGCTTTACGACCTGTTCGTCGCCCCCCAAGCCAGACGCGGCGGCGCTGGCACCGCGCTGTTGCGCGCCGCAGAAGCAACAGCCCAAGCCAACGGTAAAGCCCGCATGGACCTGACCACCGCCAAGACCAACTTGGGCGCGCAAGCCGCGTACGAGGCGCTGGGGTGGGTGCGCGATGAAGTGTTTTTTGCCTATAGCAAGACTGTGTAAGCTAGGCTGTGGTTCACGCCGAAATGGCGCGAACAGGGGTAGTTTCAACTTTTAATGGAGAGAAATATGGCACGCATGGTAGTGGTCTATAGAACACCAAAAGACACGATGGCATTCGATAAACACTATTTCGATGTTCATATTCCATTGGCAAAACAGTTGCCTGGGCTCCAAAAGTACGAAGTCAGCAAAGGGCCAGTTGTTGCCTTGGCGGGTGCATCGGATACCTATTTGATTGGTACGCTTCACTTCAATTCTTTGGCGACTATCAAAGAGGCATTTGCGAGCGACTGTGGGCGTGCTTGTGCTGCGGATCGCCGAATTCTGGCACCTGAGGACAACGACGTTCAAATGTTTTTATTTGACGATCAGACGGTCTAGCGTGAGTCCCGCGGTATGCGTACAGCAAGTGCCTTGTCGACTTCTAGACTTACACACGAATCACCGAATTACTCCAACTTATAAAACCGCTTGATGGTGTCCCACGCATCCTGTGGATCGTCGGTGTAGTGCAGCAGGTTGAGGTCTTCAGGGGAAATGGCGCCTACTTCGATCAGCACGTCCATGTTGATCAAGCGTTTCCAGTAGTCTGTGCCAAACAGAATGATGGGCACCGGCTTGGCTTTTCTGGTCTGTACCAGGGTGATAACCTCGAACAATTCATCCAGAGTGCCAAAGCCGCCGGGGAACGCTACCAGCGCTTTGGCGCGCATCATGAAGTGCATTTTGCGCAGTGCAAAGTAGTGAAATTTAAAGCTTAGCTCTGGAGTGACGTAGGGGTTGTGGTGCTGCTCATGGGGTAGGGCGATGTTCAGGCCCACGCTGGGAGTACCCATTTCGTGTGCGCCACGGTTGGCTGCTTCCATAATGCCGGGCCCGCCGCCGGTGGCAATAAACAGGCGGTCTTTGGGTGGGCGGGCGTTGCTGTATTGCGCCACCAGGCGCGCAAACAGGCGAGCGTTGTCGTAATGCATGGCGTTGCGCACATGGCGCTGCGCAAGGGCTAGGGCCTGGGCATCGTCGCTGTGTTGGGCAGCCGTTAAATTGGTTTGTGCCTGCTCAGGCGACTGAAAGCGGGCGCTTCCAAACACGACCACGGTGTTTTCGATGCCTTGCTGGCTTTGCTCTAGATCGGGTTTGAGCATTTCCAGCTGAATACGGATGCCGCGGGTCTCACGGCGCAACATAAATTCGGGGTCTGAGAAGGCCAGGCGATACGCGTCTGCTTGCAGTGGTTTGCCTGCGTCGGCGTGGGCTTGAAGATCAGCCCATGCATCGGCGATGGTGCGTTCGTTGATATTTGGAGTATTTTTCATGGGCATTTATGCGGTGGCTAAACCGCTAGCCTACACGCAAACTATGACCCATAAAAAAAGGCTTCCAAGTTGCCTTGGAAGCCTTTTCCTTTTCGCAATACGTCTTGAAGCCTAGACGCCGTTGCGGTCAGCGCGAGTGGTCAGACGCGCTTGCGGTATTCACCAGTTCGGGTGTCGATTTCGACCTTGTCGCCTTGGGCTACAAAAATTGGCACACCGATTTCGAAACCTGTGGAAATTTTGGCGGGCTTCAGCACCTTGCCGGAAGTGTCGCCCTTGACGGCGGGCTCAGTCCAAGTGATTTCGCGCACCACGCTGGTTGGCAATTCAACGGAAATGGCCTTGCCGTCGTAGAACACCACTTCAACGGCCATGCCGTCTTCCAGGTAGTTCAGTGCGTCGCCCATGTTTTCGGCTTCGACTTCGTACTGGTTGAACTCTTCGTCCATGCACACGTACATGGGGTCAGCGAAGTAAGTGTAAGTGCAATCTTTTTTGTCCAAGATGACTTGGTCCATTTTGTCATCGGCCTTGAATACGACTTCGGTGCCGAAGTTGGCAATCAGGCTCTTGAGCTTCATGCGCACGGTGGCAGAGTTGCGACCGCCGCGGCTGTATTCGGTTTTCAGAACGACCATGGGGTCTTTGCCGTGCATGATTACGTTGCCAGCGCGGATTTCTTGAGCGATTTTCATAAATGTCTTGGAACAGTTGTCGCTTTCAGCCAGTGCTGTCAGCGTTGTTATGCCGCAGTGGGCGGCGGGGCATGATTTGCCCGTGGTTCTCGCGGCAAATTCAGCAAAGC
>JBJOLD010000034.1:0-4521 GCA_046045765.1 Pseudomonadota bacterium
AGCCGCAGCTGAGCAGAGCGGTACGAGAGACTGGAGTGCAGAGGTCATTCCGCTTGCAGACAAGGCTTTAAAAGATCTGATCAATGCACGACAACGTGAAGGGACACGCTTATCTACCATGCTCACTGAGCGCTTGGGGCAATTGCGAGCGCTCGCGCAACAAGCGGTACCGCTGGTACCGAAGTTGGTGGAACAGCAGCGCCTAAGGTTTATGGAGCGATGGAAAGAAGCGATGGCTCTCACCGATGGCAGCACCTTACCCGAAGCAGCCCAAGACCGTGCGTTGACCGAGGCTACTGCATTTGCCATTCGCATTGATGTAGCTGAGGAAATTACCCGATTGGACTCCCACCTTGATGAGATTGAGCGCTTACTGAAGAAGGGCGGCGAAGTTGGTAAACGCCTAGATTTTCTGATTCAAGAGCTACACCGTGAAGCTAACACCATGGGTTCCAAGTCTTCGGCGCTGGAGCTGACGCACATTTCGGTCGACATGAAGGTGCTTATTGAGCAAATGCGAGAACAGGTGCAGAACATAGAATAAGGATTTTTGCCATGGACTATCCTGGAAATCTGTTTGTTGTTGCTGCGCCCAGTGGTGCGGGCAAGTCCAGCCTCGTCAAGGCCTTGCTGGAACTCGATTCGCGAGTACAGCCCTCGGTGTCGCACACCACACGTGCCCCTCGTGGCCAAGAAAGACATGGACGCGAGTATTTCTTTGCGTCCCAGCAAGAGTTCGATGCTATGGTGGCCGCCGACGCTTTCATTGAATGGGCCCATGTGCACAACCAGCGCTACGGGACATCAAAGAAAGCGATCGAAGAACGCATGGCACAGGGCGCTGATGTCATTCTAGAAATTGACTTCCAAGGTGCTATCCAAATCAAAGGCCTCTTCGCCAACGCAATTTGTATTTTTGTACTCCCGCCCACCTGGGAAGAGCTTCGGTCGCGGCTTGAACGTCGTGGCGAAGACGCTCCCGACGTCATTGACATACGAATGAAAAACGCTCAAATGGAAGTCTCAAACGCCAGCAAATTCGACTTCGTTATAATTAATGAGTTGTTTGACCGTGCGCTTTTCGACTTGAAAGCCATTGTTCACTCCCAGCGACTCAAATTCTCAGCACAACACCGTGCTAGAGCAGAAACATTCAAAGCGCTGAACATTTCCTAACTTTCCAGTTTTTCGGAGAAACACCATGGCTCGCATTACCGTTGAAGATTGCCTAGCAAAGATTCCTAACCGCTTTCAGTTGGTGTTGGCGGCAACTTACCGCGCTCGGATGCTGAGCCAAGGACACACTCCTAAAATTGAGAGTAAAAACAAGCCTGGCGTTACTGCCCTACGCGAAATTGCGGCTGGTAAGGTAGGCATTGAAATGCTTAAAAAAGTCCCTTTGTAAGAAAATTGGCAAGAAAAAAGGCACCGCTTGCGGTGCTTTTTTTTCGTCACCACAAAGCACGTTTCTCTGCGCTACATTTAGGGCATGGGCAGTTCAATTTCTACATCACAAATACCGCCAACTCACCCACTCGGCAACGCCGCAATGAATGCTGCGGCGGCGAGTTTTGCCCGACTCACTGCCAAATTGGACTACCTGTCGCCATCCGATGTGGAACAGGTCCGTTTGGCCTACCGTTTTGCTGATGAAGCCCACCTCGGGCAAATGCGCAGCAGCGGAGAACCTTACATCACACATCCCATTGAGGTTGCAACCCAATGTGCAGAATGGAAGCTCGATGCGCAGGCCCTTATGGCGGCATTGCTGCACGATGCACTGGAAGACTGTGGCGTCACCAAAATTGAATTGATAGAGCGCTTTGGATCACCCGTAGCAGAACTCGTTGACGGGCTGACGAAACTCGACAAACTGCATTTCAACACTCGCGAGGAAAACCAAGCAGAATCGTTCCGCAAAATGCTGCTTGCCATGGCACGCGATGTTCGTGTTATTTTGATAAAACTGGCTGACCGTTCGCACAATATGCGCACCCTGTCAGACATGCCCAAATCAAAATGGGGCCGAATCGCTTCTGAAACAATTGAAATTTATGCCCCGATTGCGCACCGGCTTGGCCTTAACCAAACTTACCGCGAACTGCAAGACTTGTCATTTCGCCACTTGCGTCCGTGGCGTTACGCCATCTTGTCCAAGGCGGTAACCAAAGCACGTAGCCGACGTCGCGATTTGATTCAAAAGGTGCAAAAAGAAGTCGAAGGCGTTTTTGCCACGGTTGCCATGCCTGTCCGTATTGCAGGACGTGAAAAAACGCTGTATTCCATTTACCAAAAAATGGCAAAAAAACACTTGAGTTTTGCCCAGGTGACAGATATCTACGGCTTCAGGGTGTTGGTACCTAATGTAGTTGATTGCTATACAGCTCTTGGACTTTTGCACCAACTCTACAAGCCGGTGCCTGGAAAATTCAAAGACCATATCGCTATTGCAAAACTCAACGGCTACCAGTCATTGCACACTACCCTGGTGGGCCCTTCAGGTATCAATGTTGAGTTTCAGATGCGCACCGAGGCCATGCACTTGGTCGCAGAATCTGGTGTTGCCGCGCATTGGCTCTACAAGATAAAAAATCCAGGTGATGCCTCCAATGATCGTCTCGGCACCAAATGGCTGCAGTCGCTGCTGGATATTCAGGATGAGACGCGAGATGCCGCTGAATTTTGGGACCATGTGAAAGTAGATTTGTTTCCCGATGCGGTGTACGTATTTACCCCCAAAAGCCAAATTATGGCTTTGCCGCGCGGTGCGACAGTGATTGATTTTGCCTATGCCATTCACAGTAACGTAGGTGACCGCACAGTTGCGGCGCGCATCAATGGCGAGCAAGTTCCACTGCGCACTGAACTTAAAAATGGTGATGTGGTGGAAGTGGTTACAGCGCCAGTGTCCACTCCCAATCCAGCTTGGCTGGGTTTTGTGCGAACGGGGCGGGCACGCTCCAAAATTCGCCATCATTTGAAGACCATGGCACAAACTGAGTCGGAAGGTTTGGGACAGCGCCTTTTAGCCCAAGCCCTTCGATCTGAAGGTATGGAGCATTACCCAGACAAAGAGCCTCAATACGAACAAATTTGGGAAAAGTTGCTACGTTTCACGGGGAGTAAAACGCGTGAAGAGTTGCTCACGGATATCGGACTGGGCAAGCGAATTGCCAATATTGTCGCCAAGCGCTTGGTACACCTGTTGATGGAGTCAGGAGAAAAGCCCGATGCGTTGCTTCTAACGCGTGAGCGCTTTACGAACAACGAATCCTCTTCTATGGGGCTCATCACATTAGACGGCAGTGAAAACGCGTCGGTGCAGTTCGCACATTGCTGTCGGCCGATTCCGGGCGATCCCATTGTGGGCTACTTGGGGCGTGGCGAGGGTTTGGTAGTTCACGTGCGCGACTGTCCAGTTGCCAAAAAACTTCAATTCAAAGACAGCGAACGCTTCATTGGCGTAGACTGGGCCGACGAACCTGTGCGTGCTTTTGAAACTAGTCTCGTCGTTACTGTCAACAACGGCAAGGGAGTGTTGGCAAAAGTGGCTGCAGCATTAGCAACTGCGGAGGTAGACATTACCCACATCGACATGGGCCAAGAAGCTGCCCAAGAAGCCACAGACCTTCGTTTTTTAATTGCCCTGCGCGACACCGCCCATCTGGAAATTGCGTTACGTAATTTGCGCCGCACGCCATCGGTTTTGCGAGCTAACCGAAATAAATCCTCGTAAACACCTTTTTACATTTAAGTCGATACGGGTTGGGGGTACTCCACGCGTAGCACTTCAATCGTATTAATATACCCGGGGATCACCAGTTTAAGTTCATCGCCTTCATGTGCCTTAAGCAAGGTACGGGCAATCGGGGAAATCCAACTGACCTCGCCTTGCGCACTGACGGCTTCGTCAATACCCATTATTTTGACGGTACGCACTACGCCTGCTGCGTCAGCATACGTCACGCTTGCGCCAAAGAAAATCTGATTATTTCCGTGGTGAATGCTGGGGTCTGTGATCTGGGCGACCTCTAGTCGCTTAGTGAGAAATCGAATCCGTCGATCAATTTCGCGCAGGCGTTTCTTGCCGTAAATGTAGTCACCGTTCTCGGAACGATCTCCATTACTAGCGGCCCAGTGCACTACGTCTACAACCTTGGGTCGCTCGTTGTCAATTAGGTCTAAAAGCTCACCACGCAGCGTGGCATAACCGTGCGGTGTAATGTAGTTCTTGCCATCCGAAGGTAGAGCCGGAAGTTGTAATTCATCGTTGTCGTCGTTATCCGACTCTTTAGTGAGGGCTTTACTCATTGAAATAGCCATTTTCGGACAAAAATGGAGAGGATACGGGCGACCGCTCCCCTACAAGACGATTGAAGGAAATTAGCAGGTAAACGAAAAACCCCTCAAACATCACTGTTTGAGGGGTATCGTTTTGGTGCGGCTGGCAGGAATTGAACCCACGACCCCTTGGTTCGTAGCCAAGTACTCTATCCAACTGAGCTACAGCCGCTAAGCCTC
>JBJOLD010000292.1:0-2605 GCA_046045765.1 Pseudomonadota bacterium
CATTGACGAGGCGTTCGTCAAGTTCCGCGAAAAAGAAATGGGCAAAGGCGGTTTGATGAAGGGCCAAGACTTGGCATCCACTTTCAGCTTTTTGCGTCCCAATGACCTGGTGTGGAACTACGTGGTGGGCAACTACCTCAAGGGTGAAACGCCCCCACCGTTTGACCTGCTGTACTGGAACTCAGACAGCACTAACTTGCCCGGCCCATACTACGCCTGGTACTTGCGCAATACCTACCTTGAAAACCGATTGGTCAAACCCGGTAAAGCCACCGTGTGCGGGGAGAAGATTGATTTGGGCAAGCTCACCATTCCGTTCTATATATACGGATCGCGCGAAGACCATATCGTACCCATTGGTGGTGCATATGCCTCTACCCAAGCCTTGCCCGGCAAAAAGCGGTTTGTGATGGGCGCTTCGGGCCATATTGCGGGGGTTATCAACCCACCCGCCAAAAACAAGCGCAGCCACTGGATTCGCGCCGACGGCAAGTTGCCCAAGGGGCAAGACGAATGGCTCTCTGGCGCCGAAGAACATCCTGGCAGCTGGTGGACCGACTGGGCCACTTGGCTTAAAGGCAATGCAGGCAAACAAATAGCCGCGCCCAAGACCTACGGCAAAGGCAAGCACAAAGCCACCATGCCCGCGCCCGGCAGCTACGTTAAAGCCAAAGCTTAATTTTTATCACACTAACAACAACCTGAGGAAATAGACATGGAAGACATCGTTATCGTTGCAGCATCTCGCACCGCTGTGGGAAAATTTGGCGGATCTCTGGCCAAAGTGGCTGCTCCCGAATTGGGTGCTGCCGTTATCAAAAACCTGCTGGAGCGCACTAAGCTGGGCGCTGACCAAGTGGGAGAAGTGATTTTGGGCCAGGTGTTGGCAGCGGGCGCTGGGCAAAACCCCGCCCGCCAGTCGACTATCAAGAGCGGCATTGCCAAAGAAACCCCTGCGTTGACCATCAACGCGGTGTGCGGTTCCGGCCTCAAAGCTGTCATGTTGGCGGCCCAGTCGGTGGCTTGGGGTGACAGCGAAATTGTGATTGCCGGCGGCCAGGAAAACATGAGCGCATCACCGCACGTGTTGATGGGCAGCCGTGACGGTCAGCGCATGGGCGACTGGAAAATGATCGACTCCATGATCGTAGACGGCCTGTGGGACGTGTATAACCAGTACCACATGGGCATTACCGCTGAAAACGTGGCCAAGGCCCAAGGCATTACCCGTGACATGCAAGACGCTTTGGCCTTGGCCAGCCAGCTGAAAGCCGCCGCTGCGCAAGACGCAGGTAAGTTTGTGGGTGAAATCGTTCCGTTCAGCATCGCGCAAAAGAAGGGTGACCCCATCGTGTTTGCGGCAGACGAGTTCATCAATCGTAAATCCACTGCTGACGTGTTGGCTGGCCTGCGCCCCGCATTTGACAAAACCGGTAGCGTGACCGCTGGCAACGCCTCGGGCATCAACGACGGCGCTGCCGCAGTGATGGTGATGACGGCCAAAAAAGCCGCCGCGCTGGGCTTGACCCCGCTGGGCCGCATTGCCAGCTTTGGCACCACCGGTTTGGACCCCGCTTTGATGGGCCTGGGCCCCGTGTCCGCAACCCAACGCGCACTGGCCCGTGCTGGCTGGAAGGCTGCTGATGTAGATTTGTTTGAATTAAACGAAGCCTTTGCCGCCCAAGCCTGCGCCGTGAATAAGCTGTTGGACATCGACCCTGCCAAGGTGAACGTAAACGGTGGAGCTATTGCTATTGGCCACCCCATTGGCGCGTCTGGCTGCCGTATTTTGGTCACATTGCTGCACGAAATGCAGCGCAGTAATGCCAAAAAAGGCGTGGCTTCGTTGTGTATTGGCGGCGGCATGGGTGTGGCCCTGGCCATTGAGCGCTAAGCAGCTGAAGTTTTTATAGTAAGTAGAACCAAAAAGGAGATTGAATATGAGTCAAAAAGTAGCCTATGTGACCGGTGGTATGGGTGGTATTGGTACCGCTATTTGCCAGCGTTTGCACAAAGACGGTTTCAAAGTGATTGCAGGCTGCGGTCCCACACGTGACCACGTGAAGTGGATTGCCGAGCAGGCTGCTCTGGGTTACACCTTCTATGCATCTGCTGGCAATGTGGGTGACTGGGATTCCACCGTCGAGGCCTTCACCAAGACCAAGGCTGACCACGGCACCATCGACGTGCTGGTGAATAACGCCGGTATCACCCGCGACCGCATGTTCCTTAAAATGAGCCGCGAAGACTGGGACGCTGTGATCGAAACCAACCTGAACTCCATGTTCAACGTGACCAAGCAAGTGGTTGCCGACATGGTCGAAAAAGGCTGGGGCCGTATCGTAAACATTTCGTCGGTCAATGGCGAAAAAGGCCAAGCCGGTCAAACTAACTATTCGGCTGCCAAAGCAGGTATGCATGGTTTCTCAATGGCTTTGGCGCAAGAATTGGCTACAAAAGGCGTGACCGTGAACACCGTCAGCCCCGGCTACATTGGCACCGATATGGTGAATGCCATTCGTGAAGACGTGTTGGCGAAAATTGTGGCTACCGTGCCTGTGAAGCGCTTGGGCCAGCCAAGCGAAATTGCATCCATCATTGCATG
>JBJOLD010000303.1:0-3061 GCA_046045765.1 Pseudomonadota bacterium
CGATTCTGCGCAGGACTCCACGCTCGGTTTTTTAAACCAAAACGGCCTGCAGCCCCCGTCGGATATGCGTAGGCCGCTATCAAAACGATATCAACAGGATGCCGCCGCCCGCTTAGCCAACCAGGCACGCATGGCCGAAGTGGCACTGCGCGTGGAACGCGCACTGCCCGGCGTGCTACGCAGCCGCGACGTGGGCGGGCGCGAAACCGATTTGTCATTTGACTACGCCGAATTCAATCACCTACCACCAGAGATGGTGCGGCAAGTGGTGGCCATGCTGCAGGCCGAGGGCATGCACACCACCGTCAGCAGCATCCACATTCACGGCTGCTTCGAGCGCTTCGACAAATGGCAGGGCGCGTGCTGGATCGTTCGCGAGCTTTTTGACCGCGACCTGGCGCAAGAGCTGGACCGCTGGGTGTTTGTGGGCGACTCGGGCAATGACCAAGCCATGTTTGAACTCTTCACGCACAGCGTGGGCGTGGCCAACATTGCGCACTTTGTGCCGCAGCTCACGCACTTACCGCAGTACGTCACGCCCAGCGAGCGCGGCGCGGGCTTTGCCGAAGTGGCGCGCGCCATTTTGCAAGCGCGCCAAGCATGACCGCGCCCACACCGCAAGCGCAAGCGACACCAATTTCGTCGGATGCTTTAGACACGCCCAGTACACCGGCTGTACCGGTGCCGGGTGCCACGCTGGGCCTCACAGCCATCTTCACCTCCACCTTCTTCGAGTTGGTGTCGCACTTCATGCTGATGCCGCTGCTGCTCTTGCGCATGAAAGGCGCGGACGTGTCCACCACGGTGGCAGGTCTGTTTGCGGCCACCGGTTGGCTGGGCATTTTTGTGATGACACCGTTTGCCTCCAGCTTTGCCCACCTGCTGGGCCGCAGGCCTGCGCTGTGGGCGGCGGGTGCGGTGCTGACAGCGTCTGCGTTGCTATTCACTTTGTCCGATTCGCTGTGGGTGTGGTTTGTGTTGAATCTGGCGTCAGGCATTGCAATGGCGCTGCGCTGGGTGCTGGCCGAGGCTCTGATTGCCGAGTTCTGCCCGCCCGAGCAGCGTGGGCGCTACGTGGGCTTTTTTCAGACGCTAGTGAGCGCCACCTTTATCACCGGGCCTGCGGCGCTGGTGTGGATGGGTGCAGACAACCCGCACACGCTGTGGGTGGTGGTGGGCTTCTCGGCACTGGGCTTGGCGTGGACCGCGCTGATTCCGCCTGTGCCAGAAGCACATGACGCCGATACCGCGCATGTGGGACTGCGGGGCCTGTGGCAGGCACTGCGGGCGCACCCCATCATCATGCTGGCAGGGTTTGTGGGCGGTTTCTTTGAAACCGGTGTCACGTCTATCCTGCCGCTGTACGGGCTGGCGCTGGGCCTGGGTGCAGGTGCTGCGGCGCTGCTGGTATCGGCCAGCGGGTTGGGCGGCGTCATCGTCATGCTGCCTGCGGGCATGGTGGCCGACCGCTTTGCCGACCAAGCCCAGGGGCGGCGCACCTTGATGGTATTTTTTGCCGCGGTGATGCTGACCGCCACCTGCGTGTTGCCCTTTGTGGCCAGCACCGCATGGCTGGCCTGGCCCATTGTTTTTCTGTGGGGTGGCGCGGGCGGCACGCTGTACACCCTGGCCATGACCGACATCGGCGCGCGCGAAAAAGGCATCACCCTGGTCAACAGCACGGCGGTGCTGGTACTCAACTACACCCTGGGTGGGCTCACGGCCTCCGCCCTATCGGGCGCACTGATCGACTGGTCGCCCACCGTGGGCTTTCCGCTGGTGCTGATTGCGGTGGCCGCGCTAGGCCTGGTGGCCCTGGTTTACTGGCGCTCGCCTACGCGGCGCGGGTGAAAAACGTTTCCGGCAGGTTTTCAGTCGCCACTGCCCGCTGCACGGCAGGACGTTGGCGCATGCGCGTGAGGTAGGCACCCAGGGCAGGCAGGCTGCTTGCCGGACGCTGCAAGCTACGGGTCCAGCAGCACAGTACAAATGCCATGCAGTCGGCCGCGCTGTAATGCATGCCCAGCAGCCAAGGGCCACCGCTGTTTGCCAATTGCGCTTCCAGTTGGCCCAACTGATCGGCAATCCGAGCCTCCACACGCGCTCGAAAATCTGGCATGGCTGTGGCGTCGACATAGCGCTCCGCATAAAAATACAAAACCAACTGGGTCTGCAAGCTATTGGACAGCCACACCATCCACTTGTACGCGTGGGCGCGCTCAGAGGTGCCCAGCGCGGGAAGCAAATCAGCCTGGGGATGCGTGTCCGCCAGATGCATGAGGATGGCCGGCGTTTCATACAACACCAGATCACCATCCTCCAGCACGGGGATGAGCCCATTGGGGTTGAGCTGGAGGTACTGCGGGGATTTTTGCGCGTTGTTAGCGCGGTCTACCAATTTCAGCGCGAACGGCACCCCTAACTCTTCAAGAAAGATGTGAGGCATCAGGCTGGCGTCACTGGGGTGATAGTGCAGTTGCAACATGGTGAATCCTCTGTAAAACGTAGCCTAATTATGCAAACGCTTGCAATACGTTGGCCGCATTGGTTCCCACTTCTTCCACCGCGTAGCCGCCCTCAAACACCAGCACCGTGGGCAGTCCCACCCGTTTTAGCCGCTCGCCCATGCGCAGGTAGTCGTGGGTGGTAAGTTGGAAGCCGGAGATCGGGTCGCCCCCAAACGTGTCCAGCCCCAACGAGACCACCAGTGCATCCGCACCAAATTGAGCGATAGCGGCCAACGCCGTTTCCAGTGCGGCTGACCATGCGGCGTAGTCCGTGCCCCGGGGAAGCGGCAGATTCAGGTTAGTGCCCAGCCCAGCACCCGCACCACGCTCATCCACATGGCCCAGGTAAAACGGGTACTCGGTGCGCGGGTCGCCATGGATGCTGGCAAAGAACACATCAGGCCGGTCGTAAAAAATGGCCTGCGTGCCATTACCATGGTGGTAGTCCACATCCAGCACGGCCACTTTGTGCATGCCTTTGTCTCGCAGGTGCTGCGCGGCCAGCGCAGCGTTGTTCAGAAAACAGTAGCCACCGAAGAAGTCTGCACCCGCAT
>JBJOLD010000053.1:0-3607 GCA_046045765.1 Pseudomonadota bacterium
ACAAAAAGTCCGCGTGAATAAGCCCAGACTATGGCAGCTTTGATACAAGACACCCAATGGCTGGCGGCCTTATCCCTTAGCCTATGGACCGGCCTGCTCGCCACAGCACTGGCAGCAACAGGGGCTGCATGGGTGCTGGCTACTGTCTACGGCACGGCCCAGTGGCAGCACCTGACTCGCTGGGTGTCGCCCATGCTGGCGGTACCGCACGCTGCGTTTGCCATTGGGCTAGTGGTACTCATTGCGCCCAGCGGCTGGTTGCTGCGCATGGTGTCACCGTGGGCCACTGGGCTACACGCGCCACCGCCTTGGGCTAGCACCCAAGATCCGTGGGGTTTGGGGTTGATTGCGGTGCTGGTATTGAAAGAAATTCCGTTTCTTCTTTGGGCCGCCATGGCCCACTTGCAGCGCGCCGACATAGCGCAGCGGCTGCAGCGCGAGCTGCTGCTGTGCCACACCATGGGCTATGACACCAAGCAAGCATGGTGGCGCGTGGGCTGGCCGCAACTTTTGCCAAACCTATATGGGCCACTAATTGCAGTACTGGCTTACGGGTTGACAGTGGTGGACGTAGCACTGGTGATTGGTCCTACCAATCCCCCCACTCTGGCTGTACTGGCGTGGCAGTGGCTGCAAGACGCAGATGCTGCGACCAATACACAAGGTGTGGCAGCTGCATGGGTTTTGGCGGCAGTGGTGATTGTTGCGGCATGTGTTGGCTGGGCGGGCATGCAGTTGCCACTCTGGCGCGCGCATTGGACATGTGGACTGCCAGCTAAGCCCAGACCGGCCATCCCCATTAAGTACCGCGTTAACGGTCATCGCACCCGCTGGCCGAGTGCATCACTGGCCCTGCTATTGCTGGCCTACGCTGCTGTGTTGATGGCACTGGCATTGGGTAGCGTAATAGGTAGTTGGCCGTTTCCGTTGCTCATGCCAGAGGCTTTGACGTGGGAGGCTTGGAAGGCAGTGGAAGCCAGCAGCGCAACAATTAGCACGACTGTGTGGATCGGCCTGGCCAGCAGCGCCACGGCATTGGTCATGGCTATGGCGTTGCTAGAGCTGGCGCCCAAACGTTGGGCCGCCCCCATGCAAGCTGTGTTGTATGTGCCACTGGTGCTGCCTGCGGTGTTGTGGACGATTGGTCTGCATCGGCTGGCGTTAGCATGGAATATCGACGCCACCGGCTGTGGCCTATGGCTGGCCCACACGCTATCAAACCTGCCCTATGTGGTGCTCGCACTGCAGGGGCCGTATGCGGGGTTTGATGCACGCATGGCACAGGTGGCCTCAAGTCTAGGCCGCACACGTAGCGCTTTTTTGTTGCAGGTGAAGTGGCCGTTGCTGCGCGCCGCTCTGGCTGCTAGCTTCGCTGTGGGTTTTGCAGTCAGTGTGGCGCAGTACTTGCCCACGTTGTATGTAGGCGCAGGCCGCTTTAACACCGTGACCACCGAGGCCGTTCAGCTAGCCGCTGGCGGACAGCGATCACTCACTGCTGCGTACGCCTGGCTGCAATGGGCCTTGCCGGTACTGGTGTTTGGTGTGGCAGTGTGGCTAGGCCGCGCGCGGCGGTTTGGTACTCTAAGCATGTAATTTCCGCATCACATGACTTTATCAATTCACGTGCGAGCGCTGCACACTGTTTCCGCGGCCCTGATCGAAAACCTGAGCATCCACGTGCCCGGCGGGGCGACACACACGCTAATGGGCGGTAGTGGTTCGGGTAAATCATCATTACTGGCAGCGATCTGCGGCACTTTGGCACCGGGTTTGGTATTTGACGGTAGCGTGGAGCTCAACGGGCAAGCGCTGGACGCACTGCCCACGCAAGCCCGCCGCGTGGCAATTTTATTTCAAGATGATCTGCTGTTCGCCCATATGACGGTGCGTGAAAACCTGCTGTTTGCCACACCTGCGGGCCCGCAGGCAGCGCGCGAAACTGCAGTGCGGCAAGCGTTGACAGACGTTGAAATGCAAGCCCACCTGCACGCTAACCCGGCCACTCTTTCGGGCGGCCAGCGTGCCCGCATATCCCTGACACGCGCGCTGCTGGCACAACCCAACGCTCTGTTGCTGGACGAGCCATTTTCCAAGCTCGACGCAGACCTGCGCGTGCGCATGCGAGCATTGGTATTTGGCATGGTGGCTGCGCGCGGCATACCTGCGCTGCTGGTTAGCCATGACGTGGCAGACGTCGCAGACGCAGCACATCTGACCATATTGCGCGAGCCAACCCATCTTGCGGCATGGCCAGCACGTCCCACGCCTCAACTACCGTGGTGGCGTAGACATTGATATGGGCCACCTGTATGGCGATTGGCACACAAGTGTTGTAATGTTTTTATATCTCCAACGACCAACGCCTTTATGCACTTAAATTCCACCCGCTTTCACCCCACTCCCTGGTGGGTCCGTTTGCTGCAAAACTTGGCGCTGGGCGCATTGATGGGTTGTAGCGTTGCCGTATTTGCGCAGGCTACGCCACTGGCGCTGGCCGTAGGCTCGACCCTGCAGCTTGCCGCCACCGATGCCAAGGGCCAGCCCTTCAGCATGGCCCAAGCCCAGGGCAAAGTTGCGGTGGTGTTTATTTGGACTACCAGTTGCGCGGTATGCCGCGATAGCCTGCCAGAGCTGCGCTCCAACCTGCGCGGTTGGGCCAATAAACCGTTTGTTCTGGTGAGCACCAACATCGACCGAAAAACAGAAGACTGGCTGGCTTACGAGGCGGCCATGGGTCTCACCCAAAACATGGGCAACAACTGGGTGAGCGTGCACCAGCGTGCGGACATGCCTCCTACGGCGCGTCTACCAGTAACGCTGCTGGTCAATCCCCAAGGCAAAGTCATTGCCCGTTATGAGGGGCGACTCGCTCCCGAGGTGTGGGACAGTGTGGCCGAGCTTTTACCTTGAATTCAGCCCAACATGCTAGACCGCTATGCCATCAACCTGATTCGCCCACTCCTGCAAGCCGCTGCCCACGGGTTGGCCCGCGCGGGTGTGGGGGCCAACACGGTCACACTGGTAGGGTTTGGCACGGGCCTAATTGCTGCAATTTTGATAGCTAGCCACGCATACCTGGCAGGGGCTATAGCCTTATTTTTCTCTAGGTTTTGCGATGGACTCGACGGTGCGGTGGCACGCCAAACCAGCCCTACCGACGCGGGCGGTTTTTTAGACATCACGCTGGACTTTTTGTTTTACGCCAGCATTCCGCTGGCCTTTGCAGTGGCCAACCCTGCCGACAACGCCCTCCCTGCTGCCGTGCTGTTGGCGGCCTTTATTGGCACTGGCACCAGTTTTTTAGCGTTTGCGGTGCTGGCGGCCAAACAGGGTTTGGCCAGCCTGGACTATCCCGATAAATCGTTTTACTTTTTAGGCGGGTTGACCGAGGCTACTGAAACGCTGGCGTTTTTTGCGGCGATGTGCCTGTGGCCCGCGCAGTTTGGCTTGCTGGCCTATACGTTTGCCGCCCTGTGCGCCGTCACTACCGCCACCCGCATCGTGTGGGGATGGCGTACGTTCTCAAAACCGTCCACCTGACGCCGAACCCCGGAACCCCCGCCATGACACCCAAAAAGTTTTTGCTCGTGGCCGCCTTGCTGGCAGG
>JBJOLD010000074.1:0-6011 GCA_046045765.1 Pseudomonadota bacterium
ACATTGTTGCGGTAGCCCAGCAGGGCCTTGTGCCAGCGCTCATAGGTGGGGCTGCCGGCCTTACCGAGGCGGTTGGCCACGCCCACGGTCTGCACCGAGTAGTTGTCCTTGAACTCCCAGCGCAGGTCGTCACAGGTGACAAATTGGCCGAGCCCGGGGTGAAACGGGCCTACGTGGTAGTCCTCCATGTACACCTCAATGAAGGTCTTCCAGTTGTAGTTGCACTCGTGCATCTCTACTTTGTCGAGCACGTAGCCGTCAAAGCTCAGATCAGCGCGCGGGCCCATGTTCGCCAATTGGGCGGCTATGTCGACACCGCCGTGGCTGCGGTTGTCTTCAAACAGCAGGCCGTTCCATTCTTGCAACGGGTAGTTATTCAGGTTCAGGCAGGGGTCTTGGGCGAAGTGAGGCGCGCCAATCAGCGTGCCGCTTTGGCTGCCGTTGTGGCCGGCATGGGCGCCGCTGTAGGTCCAGCGGTGCAGCGGGCAGACGATGTTGCCGCTTTGCATACCCTTATCGTCGTGGGTCAACGAGCCACGACCTTTGAGCATCACCGCCTGGCGGTGGCGGCAGACATTGGAGATGAGTTCCACGCCTGCAGCATTACGCACCAGCGCGCGGCCTTCTTTTTCTTGGGGCAGGGCGTAGTAGTCCCCCGCATTGGGGACGCTCAAGGTGTGCCCCACATAACGGGGCCCTTGCTGAAAGATACTTTGTATTTCAAGCGCGTAGAGCGCCGGATCAAAGTAGCTTGAAACGGGTAATTGGCTATGAGCCTGCTGCAGCGAAAGGCTCAAATCAGACATAACGGTGCTGACTTAAACAATGCGGGGGCGGTTTTGCACATGGGTTGCACAACTCGGTCCTTGAAAGATACAAAACCCCTCCAAAGAGGGGCATGAACGGCAGCTACCTCGAGAGCTGCCAGGGCTGTGCATTGTAGCCGCAACACTTGGTCGGGCCGTTTGCGCAGACTTACGGCCATCAGTATGATTTGTATTGCCTGCGGGGCTCCTTGGTATCAGGCCTTGCGCCTAAAATCGCGGTTTGCTTTTAAAACCACCCTCTTCTATGCCCAAGGTTAGTGCACAGCCCCCAGTCTCTACTTTCGTTCCACCCGCGAGCTATGAGGCGGCCATGGTCGAACTTGAAAGCCTGACTGCGCGCCTGGAGTCGGGCGACATGCCTCTGGACCAGCTACTAAACGGCTACCAACGGGGCGCCAGCTTGCTGCAGTATTGCCGCGAAAAGCTACAGGCGGTGGAAGATCAAATCAAAGTGCTGGATGACGGTGCACTCAAAACGTGGAAACCACAGGCATGACGCAGCCCTTTTCACTAGACCGCTGGATGGGTGCGCGTTTGCAGCAAGTAGAGCAGGCCCTGCGCGAATGGGTTACCGCTGATGCGCCTCAGGGCCTCGATCACGGCGCGCCCGCAGCGCTGGTAGAGGCCATGCGCTATTCGGTGCTTGATGGCGGTAAACGTTTGCGCCCTATGTTGGTATTGGCGGCGTACGAGGCAGTAGCTGACGTCAACCACTCCAACGCTGCAGCGCTGCGTGCTGCCTGTGCGGTGGAGTTGATCCACGCCTATTCACTGGTGCACGACGACATGCCCTGCATGGATAACGATGTGCTGCGCCGGGGTAAGCCCACGGTGCATGTGCAGTTTGGGGAAGCTAGTGCTTTGCTAGCGGGCGACGCTTTGCAGGCGTTGGCATTCGAGTTGCTTACCCCCGCCACCGATGTGATAAGCCCCGTAACGCAGGCACGCTTGTGTGGCCTGTTGGCTCGTGCCGCTGGCAGCGCAGGCATGGCAGGTGGTCAGGCTATTGACCTTGCCAGCGTGGGCGTGCAATTGAGCGAGCACCAACTACGAGAAATGCACCAACTCAAAACGGGTGCGCTGTTGCAAGGCAGCGTGATGATGGGGGCGAATTGCGCCCATCCCACGGTCGAGGCCCTGCAAGCTTTAGAAGCCTATGGCGCGGCCATAGGGCTGGCGTTTCAGGTGGTAGACGACATATTGGACGTGACCGCGGACTCCGCTACCTTGGGTAAAACCGCAGGCAAAGATGCCCACAACGACAAACCTACCTACGTGTCTCTCATGGGACTTGAGCCTAGCCAAGCCTACGCACAGGCCCTGCTAGCGCAGGCTCTTGCGGCGCTGGATGCCAGTACGCTAGCCAATACTCAGGCTCTGCGTGCACTGGCTGACACGGTGGTTAATCGGGCGCATTAGTGCCGTTTGTAAGCTAAATTAGGCTCTAGCCCACGTAATATGAGCGTAAGCCGCTACTAAATTTATAGCACATGTCGAATACAACGCCCTCTTTGCTGCACACCATTAACGACCCGGCGGACCTGCGCGGGGTGCCACGCACCCAGCTCACAGCGCTGGCAGACGAATTGCGAGCCTTTTTGCTTGACAGTGTTGCCAAAACCGGTGGCCACCTAAGTTCTAACTTGGGCACAGTGGAGCTAACCGTGGCGCTGCACTATGTGTTCAATACACCCACGGACCGGCTGGTGTGGGACGTGGGCCACCAAACTTATCCGCACAAGATTTTGACTGGCCGGCGCGACCGCATGGCTACACTGCGTCAGTTAGGTGGTTTGAGTGGTTTTCCCCAGCGTGCCGAGAGCGAGTTCGATACGTTTGGCACAGCGCATTCCAGTACATCTATTTCAGCAGCGCTGGGTATGGCACTGGCAGCCAAGATCAAAGGTGAAGATCGCCACGCTGTTGCGATCATCGGCGACGGTGCGCTGACTGCAGGAATGGCCTTCGAGGCACTGAACAACGCGGGTGTGGCCGAAGCCAATTTGCTAGTCATATTGAACGACAACGACATGAGCATCAGCCCGCCCGTGGGGGCACTGAACCGTTACTTGGCCCAATTGATGAGCGGACAGTTTTATGCTGCGGCCAAAAGTGTGGGTAAAAACGTGCTTAAAGGCGCGCCGCCGCTGTTTGAGCTCGCCAAACGGTTTGAGGAGCACGCCAAGGGCATGGTAGTGCCCGCTACCTTGTTCGAGAAATTTGGTTTCAATTACGTCGGCCCCATTGACGGGCATGACCTGGATTCCTTGATTCCCACGCTGGAAAACATTCGCAAACTCAAGGGCCCGCAGTTTCTGCATGTGGTCACCAAAAAAGGCCAAGGTTACAAGCGAGCAGAGGCAGACCCCGTGGCCTACCATGGCCCGGGTAAGTTTGACCCAGCCGTGGGGTTGGTGAAATCCAGCGCCCCTTCCAAACCAACGTTTACACAAGTGTTTGGTAACTGGCTGTGCGATATGGCCGCCCAAGATGAACGTTTGGTGGGCATCACCCCCGCCATGCGCGAAGGGTCGGGCATGGTGGAGTTTGAAAAACGTTTCCCGGCACGATATTTTGACGTAGGCATAGCCGAGCAGCATGCCGTGACCTTTGCCGGCGGTTTGGCCACCGAAGGTTTGAAGCCAGTGGTGGCGATTTACTCGACTTTTTTGCAGCGAGCCTACGACCAGTTAATTCACGACGTAGCAATACAAAACCTGCCAGTCGTGTTTGCGTTGGATCGCGCGGGCCTCGTAGGAGCAGATGGCGCTACTCACGCTGGTGCCTACGACATTGCGTTTCTGCGCTGCGTTCCCAATATGAGCGTTGCCTGCCCCGCAGACGAGGCGGAATGTCGCCAGCTGCTAAGCACGGCTTATGCGCAGGAGCACCCCGTGGCAGTGCGCTACCCACGCGGTAGTGGAGCGGGCGTTGCCGTACCGGCATCGCTGGACGGGCTGCCGTTTGGCAAGGGTGAAATTCGGCAAGAAGGCAGCACCATTGCCTTGCTTGCCTTTGGCACATTGCTATATCCAGCGCTGGAGGCGGCCAAGGCTATCGGCGCAACGGTGGTTAATATGCGGTGGGCCAAGCCACTGGATACTGAGCTGCTGCTGCAGGTGGCGCTGAGCCACCAGGCTTTGGTCACCTTGGAAGAAGGTACGGTCTTGGGAGGTGCAGGCAGCGCTGTTCTTGAGGCCTTGCACGCGGCTGATGTGCAAATTCCGGTGTTGCAATTGGGCTTGCCCGATACCTTCGTTGAGCATGGTGATCCTGCGAAATTGATGGCCATGCAGGGCTTGGATGCCGCTGGTATTCAAGACTCGGTGATGCACCGTTTTGCAGCATTGTTGCCCGTGCAAGTACGCGTTGTGTAGTTTGCTTGCAATTCCCTGAAGACGCCCCTTCGTAAAGGTGTTTTCAAGGGAAAACCCCCACCATTGCTTGAATGGCATCTTCCTACAATCGCGACTGACTCTTTGCAGTCCTTGTACCGTGGTAAAGCCGTGGTTTCGAGATTGTTACAACACCTCAACCGGAGTATTAAAAAATGGATCGTCGCTCAATTATCAAAAACGCAGGTATTGCCGGCGTTTTGGCTGCCGGTGCTGCACCAGCCGTGCATGCTCAGGCTGCAGTGCGCTGGCGTTTGGCTTCCAGTTTTCCTAAAGCGCTGGACACTATTTTTGGTGCTGCAGAAATTTTTGCCAAACACGTCAAGGAAATGTCGGGCGGAAAATTTGAAATTTCTGTGCATGCGGCTGGAGAAATTGCACCTGCGTTTGGTGTGGTAGACGCGGTACAACAAGGCTCGCTGGAGTGCGCCCATACAGCGCCGTATTACTTCTTCGGAAAAAACGAGGCGTTTGCTTTGGGTTGTGCCATTCCTTTTGGTCTCAATAGCCGTCAAATGACCGCTTGGATGTACCAAGGCAACGGTCTGAAGTTGATGCGTGAGTTTTACGGCAAGTACAACATCATCAATTTCCCCATGGGCAACACAGGTGCCCAAATGGGGGGCTGGTACCGCAAAGAAATCAAGTCAGTGAAAGACCTCAAAGGCCTGAAATTCCGCACTGGTGGCTTTCCTGGTAAGGTGATGGAGAAGTTAGGCGTTGTTCCTCAAAATATTCCCGGTGGTGAAATTTATACTGCCCTTGAAAAAGGAACCATTGACGCTGCCGAGTGGATTGGGCCTTATGACGACCAAAAGCTGGGCTTCAACAAAGTAGCTCCTTTTTACTACTATCCAGGCTGGTGGGAAGGCGGCCCACAGTTGGACTTGTTTATCAACCAGAAAGCGTATGACGCTCTGTCACCTGAGAACAAGGCGATCGTTGAAAACGCCGCCGCTTATGCGCACGTTGATATGCAAGCCAAATACGATGCACGCAATCCAGGTGCACTGAAGCAATTGGTAGGTAGCGGGACCAAGCTGCGTCCGTTCCCGAATGATGTGCTACTGGCTGCATTCAAAGCCGCTGAGGAAACTTATGCGGAATTGAACGAGAAGAACGAAGACTGGAAGAAAATTTTTGCGGACTACTCTAAGTTCCGTGCTGAGTCCAACCTGTGGTTCCGCTTTACTGAAGCCAAGTTTGATTCCTTTATGCAGGCACAAAAGCTGTAACTAGCAGCAGTTGTCGACGTAAAAAACCGCGCTGGGGCGCGGTTTTTTTTATGGGCGCTCTTAACGCGGTTGGCGAACAGAGTCCAGGGCGAGTTCTAACCGCTTTAACTCGGCCAACATAAGTGGATCAGCGGCATAAAAAATAAACAATTTACCGCCAAAATTTTTGGTGTAAAACCGCGGCGCAAACAGCCACTCCAGGCCACGCACACGGATGAGCTTTGCGTAGGCCAGGTCATCTAAATCAATTCGTTTGCGCCACATCCAGGATTGCTCAATAAACGTGCCATTCAATTGCGTCGTGCCGGTAACCACAAACCACACGGTATAGGCCATCAAACCCCATGGCAGCCATAGCCAGCTGCCCATGCTGGTGCTGGTCGAGCCTAGTTGCGTCAGTTGGTGCATTTGGAAAGCCCACACGCCTGCCACGGCGAGGATTGCCACGGCGATTGCTTTGAATACCAGGCCATAGGCTGCCGATTGAATACCGCCGTCGTGCGGTGTAAACAGGAGCTTTGAGCCACCCGGTGCGGGTTTGTTATCTGCGTTGG
>JBJOLD010000102.1:0-3090 GCA_046045765.1 Pseudomonadota bacterium
GTGACGGTGCAGCAACCTTGTGGTTATCCGTAATCACTGGGCCGGGGTTGGCCTTAAGCCATGCGACACACTGTTTAATGATGTTATTGGATTGCTTCATCTCTTCCATGCGCACCAAATAGCGGTCGTAAACATCGCCTGTTTTTCCAACTGGAATGTCAAAATCCAATTTATCGTAGACCTCATAGGGCTGCTTTTTGCGCAAGTCCCAAGCAATGCCTGAGCCACGCAGCATAGGCCCCGTGAAGGCCATATTCAAAGCACGCTCTGGCGTCACGATACCAATGTTGACGGTACGCTGCTTCCAAATACGATTCTCGGTTAGCAAGGTATGGTATTCGTCCATACACGCTGGAAAGCGTTGGGTAAAGTCGTCAATAAAGTCCAGCAGCGAACCCTGACGATTCTTGTTCAGTTCCGCGACACCTTTGGCGTTGCGAATGCGGCTAGCCTTGAACTGGGGCATTGTGTCTGGCAAATCGCGATACACACCACCCGGACGGAAGTAAGCCGCATGCATGCGAGCACCACTCGCAGCTTCATACATGTCAAACAGATCTTCACGTTCCCGGAACGTATAAATCAAGATGGTCGAGCTGCCACAGTCATTGCCGTGCGAACCCAGCCACATCAGATGATTCAGCAAACGCGTAATCTCTGCATACATCACACGAATGTATTGCGCGCGAATTGGAACGTCGATACCCAACAGCTTTTCAATCGCCAAGCAATACGCATGTTCGTTGCTCATCATGGACACGTAGTCCAAGCGATCCATATAAGGCAAAGCCTGAATATAGGTTTTGCTCTCTGCCAGCTTTTCAGTGGCACGGTGCAGCAACCCAATGTGCGGGTCTGCACGCTGAATAACCTCACCATCGAGCTCCAGCACCAAACGCAACACACCATGTGCCGCAGGGTGCTGCGGACCAAAGTTCAGGGTGTAATTTTTGATTTCAGCCATGCATGTCTCTGCTTATTGCAGGCCCCCGTAGTTGTCTTCACGAATAATACGAGGCGTAATTTCCCGGGTCTCAATCGTCACGGGCTGGTACACAACACGCGCACGCTCGGCGTCAAAACGCATTTCGACATGGCCTGTTGTGGGAAAGTCTTTGCGGAATGGATGGCCGATGAACCCATAGTCCGTCAGAATTCGGCGCAAATCGTCATGCCCGTCAAACACAATACCAAACAGGTCAAATGCCTCGCGCTCAAACCAATTGGCAGAGTTCCAAATGTCATTGATGGAGTCAACCATCGGCATGCTGTCATCCTCAGCAAACACTTTCAGGCGCAGGCGTTGGTTCAGGCTCACCGACAACAAATGGGTAACGACGCAGTAGCGCGCACCCTCGTAGGCACCGTCCTTGTATTCAGAATAGTCCACGCCACACAAATCGATCAATTGCTCAAATTGGCACCCAGACGAATCACGCAATGCAAGTGCCGCCGCATGGTATTCACTAGCTGCTACTTGCACAGTAACCTCACCCAGGCTAATGGATAGTTTTTTTACCTTGTCGCCCAATGCCAACGCAACTGAATCGCGGATTGCTTCTGGCCTAACGGAATAAACGGTCATAAATTACCTTAGGCCCGAGCAATAGTTTCAGTGCGACGAATTTTTTGTTGTAGCTGCAAAATTCCATAAAGCAGCGCCTCCGCGGTAGGAGGGCACCCAGGCACATACACATCCACAGGCACAATACGATCACAGCCGCGTACAACGGAGTAACTGTAGTGGTAATACCCCCCGCCGTTTGCACATGAACCCATACTGATCACCCAGCGAGGTTCTGACATTTGATCGTAAACCTTACGCAAAGCAGGAGCCATTTTATTGCAGAGCGTTCCCGCAACAATCATCAAATCTGATTGGCGCGGACTCGCACGAAACACCTCCGAACCAAATCGACTGATGTCGTATCGCGCAGCGGCTGCATGCATCATTTCGACGGCACAACAGGCCAAACCAAATGTCATGGGCCAGATTGACCCGGTTTTTGCCCAATTCATCACCGAGTCGTAACTCGTGGTGACAAAGCCTTCTTTCAGTACACCTTCAATCATGCTGTTACTCCCAGTCTAGGGCGCCTTTTTTCCACATATAGACGAAGCCGATCGTGAGCACTGCCACGAACTCTGCACCGATCAGAAAGCCGGCAAAACCAATCTCTTTAAGCGATACAGCCCAAGGAAATAGAAATGCAGTTTCCAGATCAAACAAAATAAACAAGATGGCAACTAGGTAATAGCGCACATCAAATTTCATTCGAGCGTCTTCAAACGCTTCAAATCCACATTCATAGGGGGAGTTTTTGGCAGCATCGGGGCGGTTAGGACCAAGGATATAGCCCAGCACTTGAGGCACCACACCTACACCGATACCAACCAAGATGAACAAAAGTACAGGCAAATATTGATCGAGGTTCATCTTGAGATTCTGATCACTGTTAAAACCTGACCCAGCATTTTCCTGGGTAGGCGGAATTGTCTGGTGCCGTCGGCGAGACTCGAACTCGCACAGCTTTCGCCACTACCACCTCAAGATAGCGTGTCTACCAATTTCACCACGACGGCGGCTTTTAACTCCTCGGATTGCGTGAGGTTCCTTGCGGATTTTTTGCTTTCCAAACAGACTTAGAGTTTACCCTGAATTTACCCCTTCTTCAGAAGGGCAATGCCAATTACTTGGCAGGAATTTGCGCTGCACCCGATGCCGCGACTACCGGTGCAGAGGCTGCATCCTTAGTGACTGGCGCTGCTGCTACTGCCCCCTCCAAAACGCTATTCGAACTTGCTGGGCGCACATTACCGAAGTAGGCTAACGCCAAGGTGCATACAAAAAATACCGTTGCCAAAATTGCTGTCGTACGCGACAGAAAATTTGCACTGCCGCTCGCACCAAACAAGCTACCAGAACCACCGCTACCAAACGCAGCCCCCATATCCGCGCCTTTGCCATGCTGGACCAAAATGAGACCAATCATGCCCAGTGCGGACAACATTTGTACAGTCAAAATAATAGTGACAACGATATTCATTTTTACTCCTAAATTTATAGCTGGTTACGCAATACCCTAGCGG
>JBJOLD010000125.1:0-14720 GCA_046045765.1 Pseudomonadota bacterium
GACGAAGGAAATTTTGATTCCTGCCGCGGCAAATAAAGGTTTGTTTTTCGTTGGTCCTATTTTGACCATCATGCCAGCGATGGCAGCTTGGGCGGTGATCCCATTTGGCCCAGAGATCGCGTTGGCAAACATTAACGCGGGTTTGTTGTTTGTCATGGCCATTACCTCTATTGAGGTTTACGGTGTGGTCATTGCAGGTTGGGCGTCCAACTCAAAGTATGCATTTCTTGGGGCGTTGCGTGCTTCTGCGCAGATGGTTAGTTATGAAATTTCCATGGGCTTTTGCTTGGTCATCGTGTTAATGATCTCTGGAAGCATGAACCTGACCGATATCGTGGTGGGTCAAAGTAAGGGTGAATTCGCCCAAATGGGATTTTCGTTCTTCTCATGGAATTGGTTGCCGCTGCTTCCAATATTCGTGGTTTATATTATTTCTGGCTTGGCTGAGACTAATCGCCACCCATTTGACGTGGTTGAAGGTGAAGCGGAGATCGTCGCCGGTCACATGGTCGAATATTCAGGCATGTCTTACGCGATGTTTTACCTCGCAGAATATGCAAATATGTGGCTGATTTCTATATTGGCTTCTCTCATGTTCCTTGGTGGATGGCTTTCGCCAGTGTCTGCTTTAGATTGGATCCCTGGATGGATTTGGCTTGGTATTAAGACGTTTTCCATTGTTAGTTTGTTCATTTGGGTACGTGCAACATTTCCACGATTCAGATATGACCAAATCATGCGTTTGGGCTGGAAGGTTTTCATCCCGGTGACTATGGTGTGGCTCATGGTGGTGGGTATTTGGATGCAGACCCCCTTGAATATCTGGAAATAAGGAATTCAAGAATGACATCAAATACAACAGCGCGCGCTGCTACCGCCTTTTCGCTCAAAGATTTTCTTTACAGTTTTTTGCTTGTTGAGTTGTTCAAGGGACTCGCATTGACTGGGCGTTATTTGTTTCGCCGTAAAGTCACTGTTCAGTTTCCCGAGGAGAAAACACCGTTATCACCACGGTTCCGAGGATTGCACGCGCTTCGACGCTACGAAAACGGGGAAGAACGCTGCATTGCATGTAAATTGTGCGAAGCTGTCTGTCCAGCAATGGCAATTACCATCGAATCCGATGTGCGCGATGACGGTTCACGCCGTACAACACGCTATGACATTGACTTAACCAAGTGCATTTTTTGTGGATTCTGTGAAGAGAGTTGTCCCGTAGATTCGATCGTTGAGACACATATCTTGGAGTATCACGGTGAGAAACGGGGTGACCTGTATTTCACAAAAGACATGCTGTTGGCGGTTGGTGACCGCTACGAGAGTGAAATAGCAGCGAATAAGCAGGCTGACGCAAAGTACCGTTGATCTGTCGTCTAGAAAGAATTTGAATCATGAGTGTCACGACTGGTCTTTTTTACGTGTTTTCAACAGTAATGTTGTTAGCGGCGTTTCGGGTAATTACAGCCCGCAATCCGGTACACGCGGTGCTGTTCCTTGTACTCACCTTTTTTCAGGCATCCCTTATTTGGATGCTCTTAAAAGCAGAGTTTCTTTCAATTACTTTGGTGCTGGTGTATGTTGGTGCAGTAATGGTGCTTTTCCTGTTCGTTGTCATGATGATGGACGTGAACGTGGAAAACTTGAGGGTGGGTTTCTGGAAGCATTTCCCGTTGGCAGCTTTAGTGGGAGTTGTCATTGCTCTCGAAATGGCTGCGGTGTTAATGGGGGGATTTCGGGTTGTTGATGACGCCTCTGCGGTGCCTACTGCTGTGCAAGTATCGAACACTAAAGAGCTTGGGAAATTGCTTTTTACCCAGTACATTTACCCCCTCGAGGTAGGAGCTGCCATATTGTTGGTAGCCATGATTGCGGCTATCGCTTTGACACTGAGAGCTCGTAAAGATAGCAAGTATGTCAGCCCAGGAGACCAAGTGCGAGTTAAATCTCGTGATCGTATGACCGTAGTAAAAATGATTGCTACTCAGCCGGCTGCGGAAATCGTTACTTCGGCTCCGCAGTTGGAGAAAAAAGTATGACAACACTAACGCTCGGACATTTTTTATCTCTTGGCGCTATGCTGTTTGCGCTGTCGGTTGTGGGTATTTTTCTTAACCGACGCAACATTATTGTGCTGCTGATGGCTATTGAGTTGATGCTGCTCGCGGTAAATACAAACTTCGTTGCATTTTCCTATTATTTGCACGATATGCACGGTCAAATCTTTGTTTTCTTTATTTTGACCGTTGCAGCTGCTGAGTCAGCGATCGGTCTTGCTATTTTGGTGCTGTTGTTCCGCAACAAGTCCAGTATCAATGTAGACGAACTCAATTCACTCAAGGGTTAATTAAGATGAGTCAAACCCTTTCTTCTTCTATATTGCTGGCAGTACCGCTTGCGCCCTTAGCTGGTTCAATATTGGCTGGTGTATTTGGTACAAAATTTGGTGGTAATCGCATTGGTCGCACGCTCAGTCACTCCCTTACTATTTTGGGTGTTCTGGTTGCATTTATGCTTTCAACTCTGACACTTAAGTCAGTCGCAATAGATGGCGCTCGTTTTAACGAAACGCTCTATACGTGGATGGTTGTTGGTGGGTTAAAGATGGAAATCGGCTTCTTAGTCGACGGCCTTACCGCCATGATGATGTGCGTAGTAACTTTTGTTTCGTTGATGGTTCACGTATATACCATTGGCTATATGGAAGAGGACGAGGGCTATAACCGTTTCTTTGCTTACATCTCACTCTTCACGTTTGCCATGTTGATGCTTGTTATGAGCAATAACATGCTGCAGCTATTCTTCGGCTGGGAAGCGGTGGGTTTAGTGTCTTATCTTTTGATTGGGTTCTGGTTTAACAAACCCACTGCAATATTTGCCAATATGAAAGCATTCTTGGTGAATAGGGTTGGCGACTTTGGTTTTATTCTCGGCATTGGTTTGATAGTTGCCTATGCAGGTACTTTAAATTATTCCGAAGCGTTTGCTAAATCTGATGAATTAAGCAAGCTCACATTCCCAGGTACTGACTGGATGTTGGTCACGGTCATTTGTATTTGTTTGTTCATCGGTGCAATGGGTAAATCTGCGCAGTTTCCATTGCATGTATGGTTACCTGATTCTATGGAAGGCCCTACACCCATATCTGCACTGATTCATGCCGCTACCATGGTAACCGCCGGCATTTTTATGGTGGCCCGTATGTCACCATTGTTTGAGTTGAGTGACACTGCTTTGAATTTCATCATGACGATTGGTGCGATTACGGCGCTCTTCATGGGCTTCCTTGGCATTATTCAAAATGATATTAAACGCGTGGTTGCCTATTCCACGTTGTCTCAGCTTGGATACATGACTGTAGCCTTGGGTGCGTCTGCGTACTCTGTTGCAGTGTTTCACTTGATGACACACGCCTTTTTTAAAGCTCTGCTATTTTTAGGTGCGGGTTCGGTCATTATGGGCGTACACCACAATCAAGATATTCGTTGGATGGGCGGTCTACGCAAGTACATGCCTATCACTTGGATTACATCGCTACTTGGTTCGCTGGCACTCATAGGTACGCCTTTATTCGCCGGTTTTTACTCCAAGGACAGCATCATTGAAGCCGTGTTGGAGAGTCATTTGCCTTCAGCAGGATTTGCCTCATTTGCGGTGTTGGCGGGTGTTTTCGTAACCGCGTTTTACTCCTTCCGTATGTATTTTTTAGTATTCCACGGCAAGGAGCGCTTTGATCAGAATCCTGATGCACATCATGAGGATCACCACGATGCACATGGTCATGACAATCACCATGGTCATCAAGTCCCGCACGAGTCCCCATGGGTTGTAACTGTGCCATTGGTTCTGTTGGCAATCCCCTCGGTGTTGATTGGCTACTTGTTCATTGAGCCTATGTTATTCGGTGAGTTTTTTAAAGATGCAATTTTTACGAATGCCGAGAAGCATCCCGTGATGGAAGAATTGGCGCATGCCTTTCATGGCCCCTTGCAAATGGCCGTGCACGCTTTTAGTACTTTGCCTTTCTGGTTAGCTTTGTCTGGTGTAGCTCTGTCGTATTACATGTACATGCTTAATCCGGCGTTGCCTGCTGCAATTAAGCGGAATGTAATGCCTATTTTCAATTTGTTAGAAAACAAGTACTACCTCGATTGGATTAATGAAAATATTCTGGCGCGTGGCGCTCGTGCCCTAGGCACTGGTTTGTGGAAGCGCGGGGACCAAATGCTTATTGATGGGGGGATCGTCAATGGCTCTTGGAAGCTGGTTGGGTCTATTTCAGAGGTCGTACGTAAGTTGCAGACTGGTTATTTGTATCACTACGCCTTGGTGATGATCTTGGGCATTTTTGTGCTCATGACGTACTTTGTTTGGCTCAGTTAGGAGAAGAAGAACATGGGATTGTTGAGCCTTGCAATTTGGACGCCTATCGCGTTCGGTGTCATTTTGTTAGTACTTGGACGTGACGATCAGGCGCGCGTAGTTCGGTGGGTTGCTTTGATGGGTGCGGTCATTAGTTTTTTGATGACCTTGCCACTTTACGGACATTTTGACAGCGCGTCTGCTGCATTGCAGTTTGTAGAAAAAGCGCCTTGGATCGAGCGTTTTAATGTCAGCTACTACCTCGGTGTTGATGGAATATCGTTTTGGTTTGTGCCGCTTACTGCGTTCATCAATGTAGTGGTGGTGATTGCCGGTTGGGAAGTCATCACTCGTCGTGTCAATCAGTACATGGGCGCGTTTCTAATTCTCAGCGGCTTAATGATCGGTGTGTTTTGTGCTGCAGATGGTTTGCTCTTTTATGTGTTTTTTGAGGCAACCCTCATCCCGATGTACCTAATTATTGGTATTTGGGGCGGCCCCAATAAGATATATGCGGCGTTCAAGTTTTTCCTCTATACGCTGATGGGTTCGCTATTGATGTTGGTTGCATTGATTTATTTGTACACAACATCTGGCGGAAGTTTTGACATTTCGTTATGGCACGCCCTGCCATTGAGCAGTCAGGAACAGACTTTCCTGTTCTTTGCCTTTTTTGCTGCATTTGCTGTCAAAGTTCCCATGTGGCCGGTGCACACCTGGTTGCCTGACGTTCACGTAGAGGCGCCCACTGGCGGCTCCGCTGTGTTGGCTGCCATTATGCTGAAGCTGGGTGCTTATGGGTTCTTGCGGTTCTCTATGCCTATTGCCCCAGACGCAGCGCATGAATGGGCGTGGTTAATGATCGCGCTTTCTTTGATCGCTGTGGTGTATGTGGGCCTTGTGGCTATGGTGCAGCAAGATATGAAAAAGCTGGTGGCTTATTCGTCGGTTGCACACATGGGTTTTGTGACTCTCGGCTTTTTTATTTTTAACGATTTGGGTGTGTCTGGAGGTCTTGTGCAAATGATTGCGCATGGCTTTGTATCTGGTGCGATGTTTTTGTCAATTGGTGTTTTGTACGATCGTGTGCACTCCCGTGAGATTGCCAGCTATGGTGGTGTTGTAAACACGATGCCCAAGTTTGCGGCTTTTGCACTGCTGTTTGCCATGGCTAATTGCGGTTTGCCGGGTACTGCTGGTTTTGTGGGTGAATGGATGGTGATTCTGGGTGCCGTTAAGTTCAATTTCTGGATTGGCTTTGCTTCCGCTAGTGCCTTGATTTTTGGCGCGGCCTACACTTTGTGGATGTTCAAGCGCGTCTATTTGGGCCCGATTGCAAACGAACACGTCCGTGAGTTGACTGACATTAACGCACGCGAATTTTTCATGCTGGCTTTGCTGGCTGGAGCAGTTTTGTACATGGGTATCTATCCCAAGCCCTTCACCGATGTGATGGATGTGTCGGTTGCGCAGCTGCTCAAGCATGTTGCAATTTCTAAGCTGAACTGATCAGACTGAATTGAGAGACTTACGATGATTGACAAACTCAGTTGGATCGCGGTTTACCCCGAGATAATTTTGATGGTGATGGCGTGTGTCATTGCTTTGGTGGACTTGGGTGTGAAGACGCCACTCAGAGGCAGTACTTATGCCCTAACAATGGTGACGCTCGGACTGGTAGCGGCTATCGAAGCCAGCTACGCCAGCGGAGCTGCAACCATCTATGCGTTTGGCAATATGGTGGTGAGCGATGCGATGGGTAATTGGCTCAAGTGCTTCGCTACGATAGCGGTCATGGTCACCTTGGTGTATGGCCGTCCGTACGCTGGCCAGCGTGACATGCTGCGCGGGGGAGAGTTGTTCACCCTTAGCCTGTTTGCGTTGTTGGGTATGTTTGTCATGATCTCTGGGAATAATTTCCTGGTGATTTACATGGGCTTGGAGTTGCTGACTTTGTCCAGTTACGCATTGGTTGCTTTGCGCCGTGACAATGCAACCGCCACCGAGGCAGCTATGAAGTACTTTGTGTTGGGCGCATTGGCGTCGGGCTTTTTGCTTTATGGCATGTCCATGCTTTACGGTGCTACGGGTTCTTTAGACATCAATGCTGTATTGAAGGCCATTTCTTCTGGGCAAGTGCGGCACCAAGTTTTGGTTTTTGGTTTGGTATTTATTGTGGCCGGCTTGGCATTCAAGTTGGGTGTGGTTCCATTTCATATGTGGATTCCTGATGTCTATCAGGGCGCGCCCACAGCGATAACGTTGTTGATTGGTGGCGCTCCTAAACTTGCGGCGTTTGGCATGACCATTCGATTGTTGGTAGAAGGTATGCTGCCCCTCGCAGTTGATTGGCAGCAGATGTTGATGGTGCTATCTATTGGATCGCTGCTGATCGGTAATTTTGCGGCAATTCAGCAAACTAACTTGAAACGTATGCTGGCGTTCTCCACCATCTCTCAAATGGGCTTTGTCTTGCTCGGGCTGATGGCAGGTGTTGTTAACGGCAACACGCTTTCGGCTGCTAATGCTTACAGCTCGTCCATGTTTTACGTCATTAGCTATGTTTTGACCACCTTGGCGAGTTTTGGCGTTTTGCTTCTGTTGTCCCGTGAGGGTTTTGAGAGCGAGGAAATTTCAGATTTTGCAGGCCTCAATCAGCGCAGTCCCTTGTACGCAGGTGTTATGGCGGTGTGTTTGTTTTCATTGGCTGGTATCCCTCCCATGGTGGGCTTTTACGCCAAACTCTCTGTGCTGCAGGCGTTGATCTCTTCGGGTCAGGCGTCGTATATTGCAATGGCGGTATTTGCCGTGATGATGTCGTTGGTGGGTGCGTTTTACTACCTGCGTGTTATCAAGGTCATGTACTTTGATGAGCCCATTACCGCAACCCACGTCGTCGCTCCTGTAGATGTGCGTGTGGTGTTGTGCCTGAATGGTGCTCTGGTGCTTGTTTTGGGCCTGCTCCCAAGTGGGCTGATGGCATTGTGCGCACGGTCAGTGCTGCAAATGCTGGGCACCTGATGCTGGTTTGTCGAGTCACAGCTAATCGCCCTTAGCATGTCGAATTCTGTGTCTGTTTGGTTGGTGGTGCTCGTTGCGCTTGTAGCTGCAAATCTGCCGTTTTTCAGTCTCAAATTCTTTGGTTTCTTCCAGTTCGCAAAAGCGAAGACTTTAGGTTTGAGGTTAGTGGAGCTTGTCGTGTTCTACTTTTTGGTGGGTGCTTTAGGCTTACTTTTAGAAAAGCGAGTAGGGCAAATCGCCTCCCAAGCCTGGGGGTTCTATGCCATTACAGCTACGCTCTTCATTACCTTTGCCTTTCCAGGTTTTGTTTATCGCTACCTTGTAAAGCACAAGAGCTAATACGGCACTGACCCTATGACAGATTCGCATTTGACTGAAATTTTGCTGTCTAGCGAAACTTTGTTGAGCGGTAATTTTCTCCAGATTAGATCTGACACAGTGCAATTGCCTGATGGGATGTCTGCAATACGAGAATATGTAGTTCATCCAGGGGCTGTGATGGTCATTCCATTTTTGGAGGACGCTTTCGGCAATATACGGATTGTGCTGGAGCGTCAGTTTCGCTATCCCGTCAACCAAGTGATGGTCGAATTTGCCGCGGGCAAGCTCGACCCGCACGAATCGATGCAAGACTGCGCACAGCGGGAGTTGCGTGAGGAAACTGGTTACTCTGCTGCTCAGTGGGCGCATGCCGGTGTGATGCACCCCGTTATTTCCTATTCCACTGAGTTCATCGATATATGGTTTGCGCGCCATTTGACCCTAGGCTCGCGGCATTTGGACCAAGGCGAATTTTTGGACGTTTTTACGGCCACACCAGCTGAGTTTATGCAGTGGTGCCGCGAAGGTAGGGTCACTGACGCTAAGACCCTGGCAGGGGCACTTTGGCTGCAAAATGTACTTTCTGGCGCGTGGTCGTTGGATTGGCAAGACGTGCCAGTGAAGCAGCTGTAGGTCCAGCGCATGAAAGTGTTTGACCTACAGTGTGCCCAGGGGCACCGCTTTGAGGGCTGGTTCGCCTCTGAAGATGACTTCCAAAGCCAATCTCAGCGGGCGTTGGTGCAGTGTCCCCTGTGCGGGGATCCCAGTGTTGTCAAAAAGCTCAGCGCCCCACGTTTGAACCTGACGACATGCAGAACCGATGCACAAAGTGGTGTAGAGCAGCAGGTAGCTGGTACGCCACTTAATCAGCAAGCTTTAGATGCTTCATGGTTGGCAGTTGCACGCAAAATCGTTGCTAACACTACAGATGTAGGTCCGCAGTTTGCGGACGAGGCGCGAAGAATTCATTACGGCGAAGCAGAAATACGCGCGATTCGTGGCCAGACTACAGTCAATGAGGCGCGCGATTTAATCGAGGAAGGCATCGTGGTTGTGCCGCTGATGCTTCCTGATTCAGTCAAAGAGCCACTGCACTGATTAAGGGTACAGTCCGCGCAGTTCGCGCGCATGCAAGATGCGTTTGCAAGCTACGATAAACGTGGCGGTGCGCAAACTCACGTTGTTGTCTTGCGCCACCTGCCATACCCCTGCAAACGCTTCTTTCATGATGCGCACCAAGCGTGCATTGATCTCGTCTTCGCTCCAAAAGAAGCTGGAGAAGTCTTGCACCCACTCAAAATAGCTGACGGTTACGCCACCCGCATTGGCAATCACGTCGGGTATTACCAAAATGTTGCGCTCTTGCAAGATGTCGTCGGCCTCAGGGGTTGTAGGGCCGTTTGCACCTTCAATAATTAGCTTCGCCTGAATGCGCCCGGCATTCTCTGCCGTGATTTGTTGTTCCAAAGCTGCAGGCACCAAGATGTCACACGCGACACCCCAAAACGTGCTGTCGGCCACTGATTCGGCATGTGCAAAGCCTGCTACGGTGCCAGCGGTTGCCACATGCGACAGCAGCAACTGCACATCCAACCCGGCTTCGCGATAAATGGTGCCGCCATGGTCTTGCACTGCCACAATTCGTGCACCGGCCTGCGCAAACAGCTTTGCAGTGATACCACCCACGTTGCCAAACCCCTGCACTGCAACGCGCGCACCTTGTATTTCGAGGCCAATGTGGCGCGCTGCTTCTACGCCCACCGTAAATACGCCACGCCCTGTGGCCTCGCGTCTGCCCAAGGACCCACCCAAGTCAATCGGTTTGCCGGTGACCACGCCCGTCGCGGTGGCACCCTCGTTCATGGAGTAGGTGTCCATCATCCACGCCATGATTTGCTCATTGGTATTCACGTCGGGCGCGGGAATGTCTTTGGTGGGGCCGATGATGATGCCAATTTCGCTGGTGTAGCGGCGTGTCATACGCTCTAACTCACCACGCGAGAGTGTTTTGGGGTCTACACGTATACCGCCTTTTGCACCACCATATGGCACATTCACAGCGGCATTCTTGATCGACATCCAGGCCGACAACGCCATCACTTCAGAAAGCGTTACGTCTTGGTGAAACCGCACACCGCCTTTGCCTGGTCCGCGCGAGGTGTTGTGCTGTACTCGATAGCCCTCAAAGTGGGCCACGGTACCGTTGTCCAGTTGAATGGGTACATCGACGATCAATGCACGTTTGGGGCGCTTCAGCGTTTCAGCCCAGCGGGCCAAATGGCCAAGGTAGGGAATGACACGGTCTACCTGTTGCAGGTAAATGCCCCACGGGCCGAGGTGGTCAGACTGCAGGTACGAGGGCAGCGGATGCTGGTAGGGGTTAGGGTACGAGGTGGGTTGTGCCATGTGTGCTCCTGTTGTGGGTGTTTAAGCCCCGCACTTTAGGCATGTACAACGCGCCTGTCTAAGGCCAAGTTTCTGTTTAACTATGCAAAAAAGTAATAGTTAAGAAAATTGGGACCACTCCACCTTTCAAGCGTTGAACTGCAGCGCGGCCAATCCCGCGTATACACCGCCGCGCGCTACCAGCTCCGCGTGGGTACCTTGCTCTACCAGTTGACCGTGGTCTAGCACCACGATCAGGTCTGCCTTTTGCACTGTGGCCAGGCGGTGCGCAATCACCAGCGTGGTGCGGTCGCGCATGGCGCTTTCCAGCGCGGCTTGTACCATACGCTCGCTCTCGGCATCCAGCGCGCTGGTGGCTTCGTCCAGCAGCAACAGCGGCGGATTTTTCAGCATGGCGCGGGCAATCGCAATGCGCTGGCGTTGCCCACCAGACAAGCGCACACCGCGTTCACCCAGAAAGGTGTTGTAGCCTTCAGGCAGTGCCGATATGAACTCATGCGCAAACGCCGCGTGTGCTGCGGCTTTCACTTCGGCATCGCTGGCGTCTGGTTTTCCATAACGAATATTTTCCAGCGCTGTGCTGGAGAAAATAACCGCGTCTTGCGGCACGATGCCAACCCGCTGACGTAGCGCATCCAGGGCTTGCAGGCGGGTGTCCACACCATCCAAAGCGATGCTGCCGCTTTGCGGATCGTAGTAGCGTAGCAGCAGCTGAAACACCGTACTCTTGCCTGCGCCACTGGGGCCGACGATGGCCACGGTTTGCCCGGGCTTCACATTCAGTGTGAAATTTTGCAAGGCAGCTTGCTGCGGGCGCGATGGATAATGAAAATTGATGGATTCAAATTTGATAGCGCTACCCGCAAGCGGCATGGGCGCTAAGGCCGGATTTGATGGTGAAGTGATGGGCGACTGTGTGCCCAGCAGCTCCATCAATCGCTCGGTGGCACCTGCCGCGCGCAGCAGGTCGCCGTACACCTCGCCCAGCACCGCAAACGCACTGGCCAAAATGATGACGTACACCACGGTTTGCCCCAAATGCCCCGCGCTGATGCGCCCCTCGGCCACCGCCTGGGTGCCTTGGTACAAGCCCCACAGCAGCGCCGCACTGGTGGCAATGATGATGAAAGCCACAAGCACCGAGCGCATCAGGCTGCGCTTGGTGGCGGTGGCAAATGCGTTGTCGGTAGAGGCCACAAAGCGCGCCGTTTCGCGCCCCTCGGCGGTGTAGCTTTGCACTACCGGAATGGCGTTGAGCACCTCGGCCGCTATGGCGCTGGAGTCGGCAATGCGGTCTTGCGAAGCGCGAGACAACTTGCGCACCCGCCGGCCAAACCACAGGCTGGGCAACACAATCAGCACCAACACCACCAGCACCTGCAGCATCACCACCGGGTTGGTCCACACCAGCACGCCCAGTGCGCCAATGCCCATCACCGCATTGCGCAACCCCATACTCAGCGACGAACCCACAACGGTTTGCACCAGCGTGGTGTCGGCGCTCAAGCGCGACAGCACTTCACCGGTCTGGGTGGTTTCAAAAAACTCGGGGCTTTGCTTGAGCACATGGCTGTACACCGCGTTACGCAGGTCTGCAGTCACCCGCTCGCCCAACCAGCTCACCATGTAAAACCGAAATGCCGAGAACAAGCCTAGCGCCACAGCCACCCCAAACAGTGCTGCAAAGTGTTCGCGCAGCGCCATCACCTGCGCGCCTTTGTCGCTTTGCACCAGTCCGCCGTCGATCAGGCTGCGCAGCGCGATGGGAAACACCAAAGTGGCCCCGGCTGCCAGCACCAAAAACAGCAGCGCCAAGCCAATGCGCCCCCGGTAAGGTTTCAAGAACGGTAGCAAGCCAGACAGGGATTTGGGGTTGGTGGATTTTGGGCGTTCTATAGTCATGGCGGTTTATATGAGGGTGCACTGCCCAGAAAACAGTGGAGTTCAAAAAAATAGAAGAATGAGGACCTAGCACCCGTGCAGTGTGCGTAAGCAGCTATAAAAATAATAGCATTTTAAAGTGTCAGTGCACTGGCGTACCCGGTCATCTCCAGGTAACCACGCCCTACCAAGCGGTTGCTGCTGTCCCACACCTCGCACAGCCCTTCCCAGTAAATGGCCCCAGTGGATTGGCGGCTGTCGAGCTCTTGGTTGTCGACAACGGCTTTGACCGTGTAAAAGTCGGCCGGGGTGCGCACAACCCACTCCACAGGATAGCTAGCTTTGCTCAAAGCACTGCGCCAGTGGCGCAGGGGCTTAAACAACACTTCGCCACGGCTAAAGGCAAAGGTGGCGTTGCCAGAGCGAAATGACCCCCCGTCCCACAGCGCTTGTCCTTGTTTGTCACGCAATTGAAAGGCGGTGAGCGCACTGCCATCCGTCAGGTTGATGCCGATCCAATCCCACCCCACCGCTTGGGGGTCGAGCAAGGATTGGCTCCACTCGTGGTCCAGCCACGCGGTGCTGCCTGTGCCTACCGCGTGGCGTTCACCACGCAAGGTAATGCTGCCTTGCACCTGCAATTGGGGGCGGCTGTAGTAATAGCTGGTCTGCGCAGATTGCGGGCCTTTGCGTGACAAGCCTTGGTCGCCTTGAAGCAACACGGGCTGCGTTTGCAGCAGCCGCAAATCCAGCGAAAAATTTTCGGCAGCCACCTTGGCCATCAGGTCTGCCGGGGCACCAATTTTGGGGTTATCCATGGTGAGTGACCAATCGCGCAAGCTGATGGCGGTGCGCTCTTGACTGGCAAATGCGGTGTCGGTGCTGTGCGTGCCAGGTTGCGCGCCAGACCATCGGGCGATGCGCTGGTCATGCCACAGTTTTTTGCCCTGCACATCAGTAACTGCCGCGTGCGCGAACAGCAATTGCTTGGCCGCTAGCGGCGACTGCATGGTTTGCGTGGCCGGTATACGGCTTCTAAAAAAAGTAACCTGAAACCCCAGCGCAGCTTCAGCCGCGCCGACATTGGCAAACCCTGTCACGTACCACCACTCGGTTTGGAATTCGTTATGTGCACCCGCGTCCCGCTCAAAGGCAAGCGCCTTGCCTGGCCGTGTGCTGGCGGTGGTAGATGCTGCCCATAGTGCCATTGGAGTACAGCCCACAGCGCTGGTCAGCGCCCATTGCAGCGCCTGTCTGCGACCAAGATTACGTTGCATAGGCGCAAAAGGTCTCAAACTCTTGTGCTGACAGGGGTTTTGAAAACAAAAATCCCTGCCCGTAGTCACAGCCAGCCGCCGTCAGCAAGTCCCGCTGGTCTGGCGTTTCCACGCCTTCGGCCACTACTTTCATACCCAATTCGTGTGCCAACACAATTAGGGCCTTGCATAACGCCAAGTCGGTAGAGCCTGCACGCAGATTGCGTACAAAAGACTGGTCAATCTTGATGTAGTCGATGGCGTAGCGCTGCAAATAGGTCAGCGACGAATAGCCGGTGCCAAAGTCATCCAGTGACACCGCAATGCCCGCGTTGCGCAAATCACGCAGCTGCTGCGTGACGGCATCGGTGGCATCAAGTAGCACGCCTTCGGTAATTTCCACCACGATCGCGTTGCCCGGCAAATCTATTGCGCGGAGGTGATCGACCCATGGCTGTGTATCCAGCCCAGGCTGGTGAAACTGCACGGGCGACTTGTTCACGCTAATCTGAAAATCGCCACCATAAAGCCCTCGCCAACGCTTGGCCTGGCGCGCAGCTTGGTGAAAAACCCATTCTCCAATTGCGATGATTTGGCCGGTCGACTCCGCAATGGGAATGAATTCTGCGGGGTTGACCAAGCCACGGACCGGGTGGTGCCAGCGCAGCAGGGCTTCTGCTTTGCACACCACGTTGGTCTGCATATTCATAATGGGCTGGTACACCAGTGACAGTTCGTTGTTGGTGATTGCCATCCTTAAGTCTGCAGTGAGTCGCAGCCGGGTTTGGGCGGCGTCCCGAAGCGCCGGGGTGAAAAAGCTAAAGCGGTTACGACCGGTTTTTTTGGCCACATACAGTGCTTGATCAGCGTGCCTGAAAAGGTCCTCCACCTGCGTTGCGTCTTGCGGATACAGTGCTACACCGATGCTTGCTGACACAAATACCTGCTCATCCCTGAGGTTGAAAGCGCGTGCAAGCTGCGCAAGAATGTGTTGCAGCATGGGCGTAATTTCCGCCGGACTGGCCGCGTTGTTAACGATGACGGTGAATTCGTCACCACCCATCCGGGCTACTGTGTCGGAAGTGTTTACACATTGCTCAATACGCTTTGCAGCGTCTACCAAAAGAAGGTCGCCTACCTCGTGCCCCAATGCGTCATTGACCTCTTTGAATTCATCTAAATCAATAAACAGCACAGCCAATGTGCCCGCCGTTTCACTGCAGCGGTGCAGCGCATTATTAAGTCGCTCCCGCAACATGCGCCGATTGGGCAAGCCAGTGAGCGAATCGAAATGGGCTTGGCGCCATATGAGTGCTTCCGCGTTTTTTCGGTCGGTGATGTCGGTATGGGTTCCAATCATGCGCAGCGGCTTGCCATCAGCATCCCGGCTGATGACCATGCCGCGCGCCAATACCCACTTCCAAGAACCGTCTTTGCACAAAATGCGGTGCTCGTTGACATAGCTCGGTGTCGTGC
>JBJOLD010000139.1:0-6955 GCA_046045765.1 Pseudomonadota bacterium
CCAGCCATGACGCGACCTTGTCCGTCTAAAAACTTGGTACCCGAATGGATGATGAAATCCGCGCCCATTTGAACGGGGCGCTGCAAAACTGGGGTGGCAAAGCAGTTGTCCACCGCCAGAAATGCCCCCGCGTTGTGCGCAATATCAGCCAAAGCCTGAATGTCACACACCTCAGTTAATGGGTTGGTCGGGGTTTCGGCAAACAGCAGCTTGGTGTTGGGTTTGACGGCCGCCCTCCACGCTTCAATATCCGTTTGTGCAACGAAGCTTGTCTCAACACCGAATTTGGCAAACTCGCGGCTGAACATAGGTATGACCGAACCAAATACCGACTGGGAGCAAATCACATGATCACCAGCGCGTAACAAAGCCATGCCCAACAACAGAATGGCTGACATGCCCGACGATGTGGCAATGGCGGCCTCGGTACCCTCCAACGCAGCCAGCCGCATTTCCATGCTGGTGACAGTGGGGTTGCTCACGCGCGAGTAAGTGAACCCGTCTTCTTGCATCGCAAAGCGTGCAGCTGAAGTGGCTGCGCTGGGCTGCACATAACCGCTGGTGAGGTACAGCGCCTCGGAGTTCTCACCGTACTGGCTTCGGTCAAGCGCGGTGCGCACCGCTAGCGTATCAAGGTGCAAATCGTCAGGTAGAGAATGTTGGGCCATAGGCTTAGTCGATAGGGTTGGGAAGGGCCAAACGCGACGTATCTTCTTGCGACTCGTCACCACCCACACGGTTTTCGTTCAAGCGGGCAATGTCACCGGAAGAGATGTCACCTGTGACGTACACACCATCAAAACACGATGCATCAAAGCCAGCCAAATTGGGGTTGAGTGAGCCGATGGCTTTTTTCATGCCGTCCACATCTTGGTAAATCAACGCATCACAACCGATGATTTCGCGAATTTCTTCCACAGTGCGGTTGTGTGCCACCAGCTCGCTGCTGGTGGGCATGTCGATGCCGTAGACATTGGGGTAACGCACGGGTGGCGCAGCGCTGGCCATGTAGACCTTGCGGGCACCGGCATCACGCGCCATCTGCACAATTTCTTTGCTGGTAGTGCCGCGCACGATGGAGTCGTCCACCAACAGCACATTACGGCCCTTGAATTCGCTGGCAATCACATTGAGCTTTTGACGCACCGATTTTTTGCGCACGGCTTGGCCGGGCATGATGAAGGTGCGACCCACATAACGGTTTTTCACAAAACCTTCGCGGTAAGGCAAGCCCAATAGCTGCGCCAGCTGTGCTGCGCTGGGGCGGCTGGACTCAGGAATCGGGATAACAACATCGATCTCATTCGGTGGCACGGTGGAAATCACGCGTTTAGCCAGCGCCTCACCCAAATTCAAACGCGCTTGATAGACCGAAATACCGTCCATCACCGAGTCGGGACGGGCGAGATACACATACTCAAAAATACAAGGCTTCAGTGTGGGTGCATCGGCGCATTGCTGGGCGTGCACTTTGCCTTGCAGATCGATAAACACGGCTTCACCGGGATCAATATTTCGTTCAAACTGGTGCAACGTGCCTTCCAGGGAAACAGACTCACTGGCCAACATCACCGTTTCACCACTGCGACCCATACACAAGGGGCGAATACCAAACGGGTCGCGAAACGCCAGCACACCATGGCCAGCAATGAGCGCGATGACAGCATACGAACCCTTGACCCGCCGGTGCACATTACGCACTGCAGCAAACAGGTCGTGCGGGGTTAGCGGCAGGCCGCGGGTGGTCATTTCAATCTCGTGCGCCAACACGTTGAGCAGCACTTCCGAGTCGCTTTCGGTGTTGATGTGGCGGTGGTCGGTGTTGAACAACTCTGCTTTGAGTGCATGGGCGTTGGTCAAATTTCCGTTGTGCACCAGGACAATGCCAAACGGCGCGTTCACGTAAAAAGGCTGCGCCTCTTCTTCACTGAATGCATTGCCCGCCGTGGGGTAGCGCACCTGGCCCAAGCCGCAGTTGCCCGGCAAAGAGCGCATGTTGCGGGTACGAAAAACGTCTTTGACCATGCCCTTGGCTTTGTGCATGAAGAATTTGCGCTCTTGCTGGGTCACGATGCCGGCGGCATCCTGTCCTCGGTGCTGCAGTAGCAACAACGCGTCGTATATCAGTTGATTAACCGGGGCGTTACTGACAACGCCGACTATTCCGCACATAGATGTTTACTCACGAAGGTATATATTTTCCGAACTCTTCTGGCAGCACAGGTTTCAAGCCTGCAAGTACCACGGACGCAATATGTGCGCCCATTGAGGCCTGCCACGCTGGCGACGCCTTCAGTGGGGTCATGCCCACAACAACCGTTAGCGCCAGTAAAACGATGGCGCCGCGCACCAGGCCAAACAGGGCCCCAAGCATGCGGTCCGCTGGGCGCAACCCGACAGCTGCGACCAGCTTTTTAACCAAAAAGGCTATCAGGCCACCCAAAAAGATGCCTGCGATAAACACCACGACAAACCCCACCGCGTAGCGAATGGATTCTGTGGCACCCGACATGGGCAGCCACTGCGCCGCTGTAGGCGCAAACCACTGGGCCAGCACAAAGGCTGCAATCCAGCTAAGTACCGACAACACTTCAAACACCAACCCTCGCCACGCGCCAATGACCAGTGAGATCAACAGCACACCCAAGAAAATCCAGTCTAGGGTAGGTAATGCGTTCATAGGGTTTTACAACTCCAGAATTGCGGCAGACAAGTCAAGTTTTTTTACTTTTTCGCCTACTTTTTCAGCTTCCGCTTTGGACTCGAACGGCCCCACGCGTACGCGAGTACGTTTGCCGTCCGTCGTTTCCACCACTTGGGTATAGGTTTTAAGCCCTGCTTTTTCCAGCTTTTGGCGGGCATCACGGGCTTTGGTCACATCCGCGAATGCACCCACTTGCACCACAAAGCGACCTGCTGCTGCGGGCTTGTGATCGACTACCTTACCGTCAAGCAGCGCTTGCGCTTTGGCACCATCTTGCGCTTTCGCCTCTGCCTTCACTTCGGGCTTTGCCACAAGCTTGGGCTCCGGCTTTGCCTCCGGTTTGGCCGCTGGTTTAGATTCAATGACCGTTTCTTCCTTGTCACCTGCTTTGGGATAGGCCACTGGCGGCGTTGTTGCAGCACTTGCGGCTGGCGCAGGTTCAATCGGCGTAGCAGTCAAGGGTTTAACTTTGGCTTTGTCGGGAATTTCGATAGGAATATCTACGGCAATGGGACGCGGCTGATTGTCAAACAGCATGGGGAAGCCCACTACTCCCGTCAACACCAAAATGGCCGCACCAATCAATCGGTGGCGTGCGCGTTTGCGCAAAACCTCGACGCTTTCGGTGGCTGGCTGGGGGGTGGGATGCTCGTCGCCACCCTTGCGGAACTTAAAAAATGCCATAGTGGAGGTGACTTAAGTCTTCAGATGTTTGGCCTGCAGCCGGGGCAGGCCCTGCTGCAAGACGCCGCCCACGGTGTAGAACGACCCAAAGACAACGATTCTATCAGTGGGGTCTGCCGCAGCTATGGCCGCTTGCAGGGCTTGCATGGGGTCGGCAAAGGCCTGCGCGGAGGCGTCTTTGCGCGTGTTCTGAGCCGCCCAATGCCCTTGAAGCGACGTGCCCGTGGCCGCGCGCGGGGTAGGTAAATCGGTAAAATACCAGTGGTCTATCAGGGGATTGACTTTGGCAAACATCGGGGCCAAATCTTTATCCGCCATGGCACCGAACACCGCGTGGGTGGTGGGAAAGTAGCCCATGGCATCCAAATTTGCCGCCAGCGCCGCCACAGAATGCGGGTTGTGCGCCACGTCGAGCACCAGCGAGGGCTCGCCAGGAATGATTTGAAAGCGTCCAGGCAGCTCCACAAACGCCAAGCCGTTGCGCACAGCCTGCGCCGTAACCGGCAGTTGCTCGCGCAGGGCAGTCAGCGCAGCCAAAACACCTGCCGCGTTGACCAACTGGTTAGCCCCGCGCAGCGCCGGATAAGCCAAACCGCTGTAACGCCTGCCCCGCCCGGCCCAACCCCATTGCTGCTTATCACCCGAAACATTGAAGTCCTGCCCCACGCGCCACAGGTCAGCACCCACTTCCAAAGCACGGTCCAACACGCTTTGGGGCGGCACGGGGTCGCTCACTATCACCGGTTTGCCGGTGCGCATGATGCCGGCCTTCTCAAACCCAATGGCCTCACGCGTGTGGCCCAGCAGTTCGGTGTGGTCCAGGTCGATGCTGGTGATGATGGCGCAGTCGGTGTCGATCAGGTTGACCGCATCCAACCGCCCACCCAGCCCCACTTCCAGAATAGCCACATCCAGCCCGGCGTGCGCCATCAGGTGCAATATGGCCAAGGTGGTGAACTCAAAGTAAGTGAGTCCAATTTCAGGGAAATTTTTATTGCCATTTAGGCCTGCAGCAACCGATACATCAGCGAAAGCAGCTACTAATTTTATAGCACTTACCGCTTCACCATTGAGGCGTAAACGCTCTTCAAAGTGCACCAGATGGGGCGAAGTAAAGGTTCCGGTCTTGTAACCCGCCTGTCCCAAAATGCTTTCCAGCATGGCGCAGGTGGAGCCCTTGCCGTTGGTGCCTGCCACCGTAATCACGGGGCAGGTAAAGCGCAGTTCCATGCGCTGGGCCACCACGCGAATGCGGTCCAGGCCCAGCTCGATGCCGTTGATGCCTTTGGGGTGCAGCTGCTCGCAGTAGGCCAGCCAGTCGTGAAGTGTGTTGGTGGTATCCATAGAGGCATGCATTGTCGCAGGACCAAGGCTTGTAAGTCCGACACTCCTGGCTATTGCGAATAGGCAGGTAGGGCGTTCTGCTTCGTGTCACCCGGCCTGCGGCCTCCTTCTTTACCTACGCATAACGCCCTACCCGCCTGTTCGCGCGCTGCGTCGTTTGTACTCGCCGCTCAATACAATGCGCCTATGACTACCCTTTACGGCATTCCCAATTGCGACACCGTCAAAAAAGCCCGCGTCTGGCTCGCTGACAACGGTGTTGACGCTACTTTTCACGACTTCAAAAAGCAAGGCGTTCCTGCCGACCTGCTGCCAGGCTGGATTGCCGCCGTAGGCTGGGAAACGCTGGTCAACCGCAAAGGCACCATGTGGCGCAAGCTGGACCCAGCGGCCCAGGCTGCGGTGGTGGACGCTGCAACAGCCACCGCGCTGATGCTGAAAATACCCAGTGTGATCAAGCGCCCGGTCGTAGTGTGGAGCGACGGCGTGGTGACAGTGGGTTTCAGCCCCGAGGCATTTGCCAAGCGCCTGCCTTAAAATCGCGGGCTAGCTGGCTCACTGACACAGCGCCCCGAATTTATTTGCACCCTTCATTTTTTTAGCCAATACCGCCCATGACCACCACCCACATCAACAGCGTAACTGTTACCACCAAGGCTAACGTCTACTTTGACGGCAAATGCGTGAGCCACGGCATCACCTTTGCTGACGGCACTAAAAAGTCGGTCGGCGTGATCTTGCCTGCCACCCTGACCTTCAACACCGGCGCGCCCGAAATCATGGAATGCGTGGCTGGCAGCTGCGATTACAAGCTGGACGGCACCGACGCTTGGGTTACCTCCTGCGAAGGCCAACAGTTCAACGTACCCGGCAACGCCAAGTTCCAGATTCGCGTGACCGAGGGTTTTGAGGCCTACCACTACATCTGCCATTTCGGCTAAACAAGGCTTTTCGGGGTTATTCAGGGTTGTCAGCGGTCTGGTATTGCTGACAACATGCTCCTTTTTTTATAGCTGCTTGCGCATATCCCACGCGGGCTAGAGGCCAATTCAATGTCAAATACCATTCTGCAAACTACCCCTGTCGGCCAAAAAGTGGGCATCGCCTTTTCTGGCGGCCTGGACACCAGCGCAGCCCTGCACTGGATGAAGCTCAAAGGCGCCCTGCCCTACGCCTACACCGCCAACCTAGGCCAGCCCGACGAGGCCGACTACGACGAAATCCCCCGCAAGGCGATGGAATACGGTGCTGAAAAAGCCCGCCTGGTGGATTGCCGCCCACAGCTCGCACACGAAGGCTTGGCCGCGTTGCAAGCCGGTGCCTTCCACATCACCACCGCCGGCAACACCTACTTCAACACCACGCCGCTGGGCCGCGCAGTCACCGGCACCATGCTGGTGAGCGCCATGAAGCAGGACGATGTGAACATCTGGGGCGACGGCTCCACGTTCAAGGGCAACGACATCGAGCGTTTTTACCGCTATGGCTTGCTGACCAACCCCGCACTCAAAATCTACAAGCCTTGGCTTGACCAAACGTTTATTGACGAACTGGGTGGCCGCGCCGAGATGAGCGCGTTTATGACCAGCCACGGCTTTGGTTACAAGATGAGCGCCGAGAAGGCCTACAGCACCGACAGCAACATGCTGGGCGCCACACACGAGGCCAAAGACCTGGAGTTTTTGAACAGCTGCATGAAGATCGTCAACCCCATCATGGGCGTGCCGTTCTGGCGTGAGGACTGCGTGGTCAAGGCCGAAGAAGTGAGCGTGCGCTTTGAAGAAGGCCGCCCCGTAGCCCTGAATGGCGTGGAATACCCCGATTTGGTGAGCCTGATTCTGGAAGCCAACCGCATCGGTGGCCGCCACGGTTTGGGCATGAGCGACCAGATTGAGAACCGCATCATCGAAGCCAAGAGCCGCGGCATTTACGAAGCCCCCGGCCTGGCGCTGCTGTTCATCGCCTACGAGCGTTTGGTGACCGGCATCCACAACGAAGACACCATTGAGCAGTACCGCGAAAACGGCCGCAAGCTGGGCCGCCTGCTGTACCAAGGCCGCTGGTTCGACAGCCAGGCCATCATGCTGCGCGAAACCGCCCAGCGCTGGGTGGCCAGCGCCATCACCGGCACCGTGACCTTAGAGCTGCGCCGTGGCAACGACTACAGCCTGCTCAACACCGAGTCCCCCAACCTGACCTATGCACCCGAGCGCCTGAGTATGG
>JBJOLD010000171.1:0-4784 GCA_046045765.1 Pseudomonadota bacterium
GCAGCATTGCCGTGCCCGCCCAGCGCCACCGCTGGCTGCCCACCGTAGCACCCGCGCCCGTCGCCAAAAAATCGGCCACCGCGTCTAAACACCAAGCCGCGCCCAGCCGCCAGGCACTGGCCTGGGCCCAGCGCAACGCCCACCACCTGGCCACACAGGGCGACATGCAGGCCATTCGCATCATCAACGCCACCGGCAACAACCTGCGCAATGTCAGTGCCGAGTTTCCAGTGGGCTTGCTAACCTGCGTGACCGGCGTCTCAGGCTCGGGCAAATCCACCTTGGTCAACGATACGCTGTATGCGGCGGTGGCCCAGTCGCTGTACCGCGCCCACGACGAGCCCGCTGCGCACGAAGAAATTCAAGGCATAGAGCACTTTGACAAGGTCATTAATGTGGACCAGTCACCCATTGGCCGCACCCCCCGCAGCAACCCCGCCACCTACACCGGCCTGTTTACGCCCATCCGCGAGCTGCTGGCCGATGTGCCGATGGCACGCGAGCGCGGCTACGGCCCGGGGCGCTTTAGCTTTAACGTGGCGGGCGGCCGCTGTGAGGCCTGCCAAGGCGATGGCGTGGTGAAGGTAGAAATGCACTTTTTGCCCGACGTGTATGTGCCCTGCGATGTCTGCAAAGGTGCACGCTACAACCGCGAAACCCTGGAGGTGCTGTACAAAGGCAAAAACATCCGGCACATGCTGGACCTGACCGTAGAGGCCGCGCACGAGTTTTTTAAAGCCGTGCCAACCATTGCGCGCAAGCTGCAAACCCTGCTGGACGTGGGCTTGTCCTACATCAAGCTAGGCCAGGCTGCCACCACCCTGTCGGGCGGCGAGGCCCAGCGCGTCAAGCTGGCGCTGGAGCTGAGCAAACGGGACACCGGGCGCACCCTGTACATCCTGGACGAGCCCACCACCGGCTTGCACTTTGCCGACATTGAGCTGTTGCTTAAGGTGCTGCAGCACCTGCGCGACGCTGGCAACACCATCGTCATCATTGAGCACAACCTGGACGTTATCAAAACCGCCGACTGGCTGATTGACATGGGCCCCGAAGGCGGCGACGGCGGCGGGCAGGTGGTGGCAGTAGGCACACCCGAAGACGTAGCTGCCAACCCAGACAGCCACACCGGGCGCTACCTGCAGCGTTTGCTGCCTGCTTAACGCTGCAGGGTTAAGCGGATGGCTTTAGCGGCTTACTTAGCGCCTTACTTTAGCCACCCGCGCTTGCGAAAGTACAGCATGGGCAGCACGGCAGAGCCAGCCATCAGCAGCAGGGCGGCGGGGTAGCCCCAAGTAGCCTGCAGTTCGGGCATGTGCTGAAAATTCATGCCGTAGATGCTGGCGATCAGGGTGGGTGGCAGCAGGGCCACGCTGGCCACCGAGAAGATCTTGATGATCTTGTTTTGGTTGATGTTGATGAAACCCACCGTAGCATCCATCAAAAAGTTAATTTTGTCGAACAAAAACGTGGTGTGGCTGTCTAGCGAGTCAATGTCGCGCAAAATCTGCCGGGCTTCCAGGCCCTGCTCGGCGCTGAGCATTTTGCTGCGCATCATAAAGCTCAGGGCGCGGCGGGTGTCCATCACATTGCGGCGAATGCGGCCGTTCAGGTCTTCTTCTTTGGCAATGGTGGCCAGCACTTCAGCGGCGATCGCGTCGGTCACATCGCCTTTAAGCACTTTGCCGCTGATTTGCTCTAGCGCGTCGTGAATGCCTTCCAGCGCGTCGGCTGAATATTCAGCATCGGCATCATAGAGCTTGAGCAGTACTTCGCGGGCATCTTCAATCAGCCCCGGCATGCGGCGCGCGCGCATGCGCAGCAGCCGAAAGATGGGTACATCCTGGTCGTGGATGGAAAACAGCACCCCCTTGCTTTTCAGCTCGTCGTTGTTCAGGTTCAAGATAAACGCCACCCGCTCGGTGCGCGAGTTTTCGTCGTCGATCAAAAAGTCGGACCGTATATGCAGGTCGCCGTTGTCGGCTTCATAAAAACGTGCGGACTCTTCGATGTCCTCGTCCATTGCGTCGTCCGGGATCGACAGGCCGTAGTGCTGCTTGATCCAGGCTTTTTCTTCGGGCGTGGGGGATTCCAGGTCCACCCAAATGGGCTGGAACTTGGTGAGTTCTTCCAGAGATTCGATCTCTTCTTGGAACAGGCGGCCATTGGCCAGTGTAAAGATATTGAGCATGGCTCACTCCAAACAAAGGGGTGTAAGGGGCGAGCGTGGGCTGACTTAAGCCTGCGCGCACCGGGACAAAAACGGATGGCTGGCTTCCGTGCGTCCGATGCGCTGATTATCCCTGTTTTTGTAGCAAACCACCCAACATACCCATCAGGTCGCCAGCGCTGCCCAGGCCGCCCGCTGGGGCTTGGCCGGTGGGGGTCAAATGGTTGATCAGGCCGGGCAAAATCTGGCTGAGCTGGCTGGCAGCTTCGCCTTGGCCCATGCCCAGTTTGGCGGCAATGTCGCTGATGGTGTCGTTGCCCAGTGCGCTGGTGATTTGGTCGCCGCTGACCTCATGGTTGGCCCCCGTGCCGATCCACGAACCCATGGCATCGCCCAAACCGGCTTGCTGAAACTTGGCCACCAAGCCGCCCAAACCACCTTGCGCTCCGCCGTTGGCCAGCATGCCGATGGCGGCATTGATCAGCTGGGCATTGAGCCCACCACCACCTTGCTGCTGCCCGCCGCCGAGAATGGAGCCCAAGATGTTGCCCAAGCCGCCTTGGGGTTGCTGTTGTTGCTGGCTGCCGCCCAATACCGCGCCCAAAACTGAATCAAGTAAACCCATGGTGTGCTTTCTAAAATAAGTAAAAAGTCATCTTAAGCTATCTTGCGGTAGCTGCGCAATGCGCCAGCGTGCTAAACCTGCGGGCTGGTTGTGCGCTGTGCATAAAGCCACAGCAGGGCCGCCCCAGTGATGGTTACGGGCAACAGCGAGCCGTAGTTCAGCAGCGTCCAGCCCTGGGTGGTGACCAATGCGCCCGAGGCAAAGGATGACAGCGCCATGACGGCAAAAACAAAAAAGTTCAAGGCGCCCTGGGCTTTGTCTTTTTCCTCTGGCGTGTAGGTCTGCAGTGCCAGCGTGGTGGAGCCGGTGAACAAAAAGTTCCAGCCCAGGCCTAGCAAAAAGAGCGCAACTACAAACTGGTGCAGCTCGATGCCAGACAGGGCAATGGCAATGCAGGCAAAGTTAAGCAGCACGCCGACCGCCATGATGGGCAGCGCGCCAAAGCGTTTGATGAGGTGCCCGGTAAAAAACCCAGGGGCAAACATGCCAATCACATGCCATTGCAGCACAAAGGCCGCATCGCTAAAAGGCAAACCGCATTGCTGCATGGCAATCGGCGTGGCCGCCATCAGCAGGTTCATGACACCGTAACCCAAGGCACCCGCGGCGGCGGCCACCATAAACACCGGTTGGCGCATGATCTGGCCCAGCGGTCTGCCGCTGCCGGTGGAGGTTTTGGCTGGTAACGGCGGAAACTCGACCCAGGCCATCACCGCCAAGCCCAGCAGCGCCACGACGGCCAGCGCCAGATAGGCGGCAGCAAACGGCACACTCATTAAGCTGCGGGTGGCGGCAGCCAGGTTGGGGCCCACGATGGCACCGATCAAACCACCCGCCAAAACCCAGGACACAGCCTTTTCTTTGGCTCCTGCAGAGGCCAGCTCGGCCGCTGCAAAACGGTAGAGCGACGCATTGGCGTTGTAGTAGCCCGCCACCACGGTGGCGGCGCAAAGCAGCGCAAAGTTGCGACTAACGGCGGCATAAAAACACAGCAAGGCCGAGCCCAAGCCCACCAGCAAGCCGATTTGGAACGAGCGCTTGCGCCCCAGCCTGGCCTGCGTGCGCGCCACCAAGCTGGTGGACAGTGCCCCGCCCACCACATAGCCCATGACCGGTAGCGTGGCCATCCAGCCCAGCGGGGCCAGCGCCAAACCGACCAGGCCGTTGATGGCAATGAAGACCACGTTATTGGTTAAAAACAGGCCTTGCGCCAAGACCATGAGCCAAAGATTTTTATTCATACCAGTGTCCAAATACAGAGTGCAGCCAAGGGCGCTGTTTCCGAGCGTAGCACGCGTGGCCCCAAGCCCACGGGCTGGTAGCCACTGGCTATGGCGGCGGCCTCTTCGCTGGGGCTGAGGCCGCCTTCGGGGCCACCAATGCACTCGATGGCACTGGTGGCATCGAGTGCATTGGTGGCCGCCCATGCGCTGGCCAACACGCTGGCGCTGTGTACCGACAGCACGCAGCGCAGCGCAGGCTGGGTGGGGCGCTTGCCAGCCAGTGCCAGCCATGCGGCCCAAGTTAACACCGGGTGTACCAGTGGCACGCGGTTGCGACCCGACTGCTCACAGGCAGCCACGGCAATGGCCTGCCAATGGGCTACTTTTTTGTCGGCCCGCTCGCCCGACACGCGCAGCACGGTGCGCTCGGTCATCAGTGGCTGGATGCTGGCCACGCCCAGTTCAGTGGCTTTTTCTACCAGCCACTCCATGCGCTCGTTGGCGGGCATGCCCATGGCAATATGCACCGCCCGGCATGCTTCGCGCTCCAGGGCCGCATGCTCGCCTACCTGCACCCGCACCTCGCTGCGGCCCATATGGCTGACCTGTGCGGCATATTCGCCGCCTTGGCCGTTAAACAGCGTCAGCGCGTCACCTGGCTGCATGCGCAGCACCTGCACATGCCGTGCGGCGGCACCGTCCAGCGCCAGCTCGCTGCCAGTGGCCAGGGCGTGGGGGGTATAAAAGCGTGGCATGGTGATTCCTC
>JBJOLD010000206.1:0-2879 GCA_046045765.1 Pseudomonadota bacterium
CGCAGGCCAGGGTTTCGCCCACGCCGCGCTCGTACACACGCAGGCGCACATGGCTGCGGTCTACCACCTGCAAAAAGCCCACGTTTACGCCCTGCGGAAAACGCGGGCTGCGTTGTATGGCGGGGCCCAGGGTGGCCACGGGTGCGGTATCCACATCGTCCACCAAGATCACGGCGTGGGGGTTGCCCATGGACACCGGCGCAATCAACACCAGCGCTATCAAATCAGTAGCTGCTTGCGCATAGCCCACGGGGGCTACAGGCCAATTACCCCATGAATTCATGGGTACCGACGACAATCCTGACGTATCAAACGGCACATCAGCCGGGGTGAGCACCGGCGCACCCATGTCCACGGTTACGCGGCCATCGGCGGTCAATTGGGGGCTGATCACGCCCTTCATGGTTTTGACGCGGATGGTGTCTTTAGTGGTCAGGCCCTGGTCATGCACAAAGCGGGCAAAACAGCGCGAGCCATTGCCGCACTGCTCCACCTCGTTGCCATCGGCGTTGTGGATGATGTATTCGAAGTCGATGCCATCGCCGGGCGACGGGCGCACCGTCAAAATCTGGTCGGCGCCCACGCCAAAGTGGCGGTCCCCCAAAAAGCGGTAGTGCGCGGCGGTTAGCCCCAGACGGCGACGGGTTTCGTCCAGCACGACAAAGTCGTTGCCGGCTCCTTGCATTTTGGTGAATGGGATGCGCATGGAGTGAATTATCCGCGCAGCTCGCGCATGGCATCCAGCAGGGGCAGATGTTCAATGCCACCCGCCATGGGGAAGCGGGCTGCGGCGCTGCTGACAACGCAGCGCCGGGTGGCAGCAATGTCGTCGCAGGCAATGTGGTAGCCACGGCTGACGGTGGGCGCGCTGGAGCGTTTGATTTCAATGGCCCACAGTGCACCACCCGGCAGCTCTAACACCAGGTCAATTTCTGCACCCACGGCGGTACGGTAGTAGCTGGCTTGGGTGCCCTGTGGCACGCAAGCCAGCAGGTTTTCAATCGCCCAACCCTCCCAGCTGCCGCCCACCACCGGGTGGCCCAGCAGGGTTCGGGCATCGCCCAGGCCCAGCAAAGCGTGCACCAAGCCGCTGTCACGCACGTAGACCTTGGGGGCTTTCACCAGCCGTTTGGAGGACTGCTTGGCCCATGGCTGCAATCGGCGCACCAGCAACAGGTCGCACAGCAAATCCAGATAGCGCCCAACGGTTTGGCCGCTGACTCCCAGCGAAGCGGCCAGCCGCGCCGCGTTAAGCACCTGCGCCTGCTCGTAGGCCAGCATGGTCCACAGGCTGCGCAGGGTTTGCACCGGAATGCGTGGCCCTAGCAAGGGGATGTCGCGCTCTAAATAGGTGGTGATAAATTGCTGGCGCCAGCGCAAGCTCGCCGCGTCGCTGCGGGCCAGAAAAGAATCGGGAAAGCCGCCGCGCAGCCACAGGGCACCCGATACATCGGCTGCAGGTTCAGGTTTGGCCTGTGCAGCACGAGTGGCTTTTGCGGGGCTAGCACCTTCATTCACCACCTCAGTGAGCACCAATGGTGCCAGCTCCACATACGCCAAGCGCCCTGCCAAACTCTCTGACGATTGGGCCAACAGCTCCATGCTGGCCGAACCCAGCAACAAAAACTGCCCGACCCGCCCGCCCGCACGGCGGCGCTGGTCAATCACCCCGCGCAGCACCGCAAACAGCCCTGGCATGCGCTGCACTTCGTCCAGCACCACCAAACAGTTCGCATGGGCAGAAAAAAACGCCACCGGGTCACTCAACTGGGCCAAGTCGGTGGGATTTTCCAAGTCCAGATACAGAGGGCTTTGCTGCGAAGCATCTCCCATTGGGTTTGCCGCCTGTTCAGCCACTTGGTGCGCCAGCGTGGTTTTACCCACTTGGCGTGGCCCGAAAATGGCGACTGCGGGGAATTCGGCCAAATACTGGCGCAATTCGCCTTGGATTTGGCGAGGGTACATTGCTGCAATTATTCCATACGATAGAGCAAATGCAATGTTTTATCTTGTGGATGAGATACACACTTGGGACTGAATCCGCATAGCGCACGGCCCGTGCAGTTTTCGCTGCACAATGCCCGCATGCCCCGCCTGAACCAAATACTACAGCCCACCGTGGGCCCCCTGCCCGCGCCTGCCGACTGGCAAACCGACCAGCCTGTGCCGCTGCTCAAGAACATTCAACGACTAACCGCACCCAACCCCGGCGTAATGACCGGTCCGGGCACCAATAGCTATTTGGTGGGCGACGCCAGCACGGGCTTCACCGTGATTGACCCCGGCCCGGCGGATACCGACCACCTCCAACGCCTGTGGCAAGCCGCCGCCCACCCGGACGGCAGCGGTGGCAACATTCTGCGCATTGTGTGCACCCATTCGCACCCGGACCATTCGCCGGGGGCCGCACCACTGCAGGCAATGTGCAGTCACAAGCCGCCCGTCCTCGGGCTACCATCGGCCCCCACAGCGCGCGCCGCCAGTGAATTCACGCCCGACAGAGTGCTATCAAATAGTGAGCTGCTTACGCATATTCCACAAGGGCTGGAGGCCGATTTTGCATTAAATTTTAGCCACACGCTGCAAGTAATTTACACCCCCGGCCACGCGGCCAACCATGTGTGCCTGCTACTCTTGGAAGATGGCGTGCTATTTAGCGGCGACCATATATTGAACGGCAGCACCACGGTGATCGATCCGCCAGACGGCAATATGGCCGACTACCTGCATTCGCTGGACCTGCTAGCTACCGCCTGCACCGAGCACAATGCCCAGTTCATCCTGCCCGCCCACGGCCATGTATTGACTGATGCCCTGGGCGCCATCGCCCAACTCACCGCCCACCGACTCAAACGCGAGGCCAAAATTGCCGCCGTCAT
>JBJOLD010000370.1:0-8760 GCA_046045765.1 Pseudomonadota bacterium
GTGCGGTTTGATGATTTTCAGTTCCTGGAGGCAGAACAAATTGATGCCAACATTGAGTTGGCACTAACCCAACAAGAGGTCGTGCTCGCAGTCGATGACGTCTTGCCTCCGTTGGACGCACTGATAAGCAGCCTGATGGGCTGGGTCACTGTGCAGCCCAGGTTAAACCCAATTCGGCCTGAATCGTTCGTTTACGCGCTGCGTGAGTCATTCAAGGCCCATATTGCAGACGAAGCCTCACGCTCAAGTGTGATGACGCTGGCGGCAGGCAGGTTGGGTGTGTCATTGCGCCAGCTTTACAAAGATGTGGCGGATTGGCTGCGATCGCAAGGGGTGGAGCCCATAGGCAGTCGTGCCTTGGTGGGTGTTGCTGGTGGGGCCAATAAGCGGGTTGAGAGCACCATCTCCCGCACGATGTTGACACTGGATAAATTGCGAAGCTTATTGTCGGGCGAGCTAGATGCACTGCCTCGAACCCATGGTACCAACGACTTTATGAACACGGTGCCCGCATCCTTCGAGGCGCTGGAGGACATGAAAATGGTTGAGCCCATGATGATGCGACTGGCTGCGAGAGCACAGGCGCACCAAACACGCGGCAAGAGCCTGCCTTTAGGGCGCCAATTGGGAGAAGAAGTCGTGCGTCTGATGGTGGACAACTTGGTGCAAAACCGTCAGCTAATGCCCAAGCTGCGTAACAACTTGAAGGCATTAGAAGCTGCGCTGCTAAGGCTGGCTCAGTTTGATCCGCGTTTTTTTAGCGAGCGCCAGCATCCGGCACGCCTAATGCTTGAAAAAATCACCCACCGCAGTTTGGCCTTTGCGTCTGAAAGTGATCCAGACTATGCACGTTTTCAAACCACCTTTGAAAACGCGGTCAATGTGCTTTGCAGTGGTGATGCCGACGCACTTGCCTTTGCACGTGTACTTCGCAAATTAGAGAATGGCTGGACGCTTGATGAACAAGCACAACGTGCCCGGGCAGAAGAGGCCGCCCGTGGCTTATTACATGCCGAACAGCGTTACTTGGTGGCTGAACGATTGGCCGCTGAATTCACCGAAAAGATGCTGCACAAACGTGTGCCAGACATGGTGGTGGCATTCTTGCGTGGTCCATGGGCTCAAGTGGTGGCCGAAGCACAGCTCAAATCAGGTGACGCCAGCGACTATGCGGCGTTGGTGGACGACCTGGTTTGGAGTGTGCAGCTCAAGCTAGCTCGCCGTGACCGAGGGCGCTTGGTACAAATGTTGCCCTCGATGCTGGTTTTGGTGCGACAAGGGCTGCAGTCCATCGGATATCCCAATGAGCGCGCCATGGTATTTTTTGATCAACTAATTGCGTTTCACGAGAGAGCCTTTGAAACAGTTAGAGATGTGGTTTCTGGCGAAAAAATTGACTCAGTTGTTGGCAAGCTTGAAGAAGGGCTTGAAACCTCGGGTGTTTCGCCTGATGCTTATTGGATGGCCGATGAAGAAGCGAGCGATAAGGGTTTTCAAAGCGATTTAAACGCTGCGTTGACACAGGACCCCTTGAGCGCAGGTGCTGATGCTTTGGAGCAGCAACCCTGGAACTTTGCATCTCTCAACACAGGGTCGTGGGTTGACTTGGCGCTGGCAGGTTCATGGGTACGTGCACAACTCACATGGGCTAGCCCGCACCGTACATTGTTCATGTTTGTGTCAGGTGCAGGTTTGGCGCATTCAATGACGAGGCGCACCATGGAACGACTGCGAAACACTGGCTTTATGCGTTTGGTATCTGATGGCCGAATTCTGGACAACGCGTTAGACGGTGTTGCGCAAGTGGCATTGCGCAATGATGCAGGTAAGCGTATTGAGCCGGTTTAAATGTCAACCGCCGTGCATTGCTGGCGCACGGCAGTTGATAATGTGTGCTTTACGTCCTGATTTAGCGAACTGCAATGGCCCAATACGTTTTTTCCATGAACCGAGTCGGCAAGATCGTGCCGCCCAAGCGCCACATTCTTAAAGATATTTCCTTGAGTTTTTTCCCGGGTGCCAAGATTGGCGTGCTGGGTACCAACGGGTCCGGCAAATCAACACTGCTAAAAATTATGGCAGGTATTGACAAAGACATTGAGGGCGAAGCCATTCCGATGGCGGGTCTAAATATCGGCTACCTGCCCCAAGAGCCTCAGCTCGACCCCACCCAAACGGTGCGCGAAAGTGTGGAAGCGGGTATGGGAAAAGTGTTCGCCGCCAAAGCCCGCCTGGAAGAGGTGTACACCGCCTATGGTGCGGAAGATGCCGACTTTGACGCACTGGCCGCCGAACAGGCCGAGCTCGAAGCCATTATTGCAACTGCTGGCACCGACTCTGAGCACCAGTTGGAAATTGCAGCCGATGCTTTGCGCTTACCAGCATGGGACGCCAATATCGGCGTGTTATCGGGTGGCGAAAAACGCCGTGTCGCGTTGTGCCGTTTATTGTTGTCCAAGCCTGACATGCTGCTGCTTGACGAGCCGACCAATCACCTTGATGCCGAATCTGTTGACTGGCTGGAGCAATTTTTGCAACGCTACCCCGGCACTGTGGTGGCCATTACCCATGACCGCTATTTCTTGGACAACGCAGCAGAGTGGATTTTGGAGCTGGACCGCGGCTCTGGTCACCCATATAAAGGCAATTACAGCGACTGGCTGACTCAAAAAGGTGCTCGTCTGGAAGCAGAGCAAAAGGGGGAAGAGTCTCGCGCCAAAGCCTTGAAGAAAGAGTTGGAATGGTCCCGCCAAAACCCCAAGGCTCGCCAAGCCAAGAGCAAGGCCCGTCTGGCCCGTTTTGAAGAACTGAGCGACTTTGAATACCAAAAGCGCAACGAAACCAACGAAATTTTCATCCCCGTGGCAGACCGTCTGGGCCAAGAAGTGATTGAATTTGTGGGTGTCTCCAAGTCGTTCGGCGACCGAGTGCTGATTGACAACTTTAGCTTCAAAGTGCCGCCAGGCGCGATTGTGGGCATCATCGGGCCCAATGGGGCGGGTAAGTCTACGTTGTTCAAAATGATCGCTGGGCGCGAGAAACCTGACTCAGGTGAAGTCAAGATCGGTCAGACCGTCAAAATGGCGTTTGTGGATCAAAACCGCGATGATTTGGCAAATGAGAAAACGGTGTGGGAAGACGTCTCAGGCGGCTTGGACATGATCAACGTTGGCAAGTTTCAGATGGCAAGTCGTGCTTACTGTGGCCGTTTCAACTTTAATGGTGCTGACCAACAAAAGCGTGTGGGCACTTTGTCTGGAGGAGAGCGCGGACGTTTGCACTTGGCCAAGACCCTGATTGCGGGCGGCAACGTGCTGATGCTCGATGAACCGTCCAATGACCTGGATGTGGAGACTCTGCGTGCATTGGAAGACGCATTGTTGGAGTTTGCTGGCACACTGATGGTCATTAGCCATGATCGCTGGTTCTTGGATCGTATTGCCACCCACATCATTGCGTGTGAGGGAGAGAGCCAGTGGACCTTCTTTGATGGCAACTACCAAGAGTACGAAGCCGACAAGAAGAAACGGCTTGGCGAAGAAGGCGCCAAGCCTAAACGCATGCGATACAAAGCACTTAAATAGTCTTTTCGAGAAACGCTTTTATGCCCTCAGCCTCGGCACCACTTTCGTCTAGTGCATTGATTGCGCTTTACCGCTCAACGCTGCAAGAGGCAGCCGCGGGCGGTGAGGTTGTGATGGGTAAGCTGGTGGCGTCAGCGCGTCAAGCCTTGAGCGCACGAGAGGCTGCTTCGCGCGATTTTCGCGAGCGCGATGTGCTGATTGATTCCGCCAAACAATTACGCAACTGGGAATCTGAGCTTTGTAAACGCTTTCCCAAAGTTCTATTGGAAGCCTTCAGTCGGCCTGTGGCTGCCGATAAAGCGGCATTCAAGCCCGTAGCCGAAGTCAATTTCGATCAGCTAGAGCTGATGGATGAGTCTCATGTGCTCACTAGCGTGGTTCACGCGCGGATGCAGCAAGTCGTAGTTATGACGGTAGAAGCGAATCTGTCCGAGCTCAATACCCTTGTGTGTGCCACGCTGGGTTTGACCGCTGTCCAGGCAGAGCGCAATCCATTGCGCCCAGAGATTTATATCAAAGCTCTGACGGAAACTGTAGGGCAAACCACTGCAACTACAGCCCAACAATTAGACTGGTTGGCGGCCATGGGAGTGCAGCTGAGTTTCGAATTGGATTCGCTTTATGCCACCCTCAATGCCAATTTACGTGCACAAGGGGTGGTGTCAGCTGCCTTTGTAGTGACGCAACCCGCCTCGGGGCGACTGGGCATCGGGCGGGGTATCGCTCAAAGCGTGAGTCCATTGGCGGCAACGCAACCTGCGGAAGCATCGTCGCCGCAATATCTTACAAAAAATATTAGCCCGCCCTCGTCAGCGGCGCAGCCATTGCCCTTGGTACGACACAAAGACGAGGCTTTGCTGACACTAGACCGGTTGCGTAAGCTGCTATCTGGTGAACTGGATTCACCTGTTCCAGGCGATCGCATGGAGCAGTTCTCCCAACAGTTTGCACGTCAATTTGAGCGTGGCGCGGATGTCGCTGAAGAAGAACCCTGCACTGATTTTGACTCTACTGTTCCAGCGGCATTGGAAGCCTTGACAGAAATGAAGCAGGTTGACCGCGTGGTAGGTGCTTTGCGGCAGCGCCGAGGCTTGCCTAAGTCAACAGGGGCAATCGGCGCAGATCACATGAACGCGCAACGTCATGAAATTCGCCGTAGCGCCCAAAATGTAGCCCAAGCGCTAAGCGTAGAAGTGGTGGCGCTGATGGTTGAGAACATGGCCCGTGACCCACGCCTGCTTGCGCCTGTTCAGGGTGTCATTCAGAGTTTGGAGCCAGCGCTTTTGCGGTTGTCGCTTGCAGACCCCCGCTTCTTTACGGATAAGCGCCATCCGGCCCGCCAACTCTTGCAAGAGATAACCCATCGAAGCTTGGCCTTTCAGTCGGTAGCGGGTAGTGGTTTTGACGATTTTTTGCAAGAAGTTTTGTCTGCGGTGTCAATGCTGGAGTCTGAGACCATTGCCGACTATGAGCCTTTTGAGCGTGTTCTGACAGGCTTGCAGGACTCTTGGGGGCGGGCCCTGCGTGCAAAGGAGCGGGCACGCGAGGCGGCAGTCGTAGCACTCCAAAATGCAGAGGTAAGGAATCTGCTGGCAGAAAAAATTGCTCGAGCGGTCGATTCACACCCAGACGCGGGCCGTGTTTCGCCGGTGGTGACCGACTTTCTATGTGGCCCCTGGGCGCAGGTGGTTGCGCAGGCTCGATTGGGTGGTGCTGATGGCTCCAAAGCAGCTGACCAGTACCAAGCATTGATTTCTGCATTGTTATGGAGTGCACATCCCGAGCTGGCTGCAAAAAATGTATCAAAGCTCACGCGACTACTCCCACGTTTGTTGAGTACCCTGCGCGAAGGCCTCGATTCCATTCATTACCCCACTGCGCACACCAGTGCATTTTTTGAAAAGCTGATGTTGATTCATCAACAGGCGTTCAAGGCACCCACTCCGTCATTGGTGCAGAAGAAAGTGGATAACGCTGTGCCAACCATGGTTGTGGGCGGTGAACGGGTTCGGTTCATAGAAAACGGAGACCCGTGGATTGCGCCGGAAGAGGCCTTGTCTTCCAACTTTGTGGAAATTGAGGCAGTTCCAAGTGTGGATGTGCCCGTTGCATTGGTATCTTCTGCGGCAGTAGAGGTAATGCCAGTTGGGACTTGGATTGAGCTTAAAACCGCTGAAAAATGGAGCCGCACGCAGCTGACCTGGGCAAGTCCCCATGGAACGTTATTTTTGTTCACAAACTCGTTCGGTGCGACTCAGTCTATGACCCGACGCACGCGTGACAAACTGGTGTCAAATGGCAGCTTGCGGATACTGTCAGATACGCCAGTGGTGGATGTTGCCTTGAATGCTGTGGCACAAATCGCAATGCGCAATAGCATGGATACCACTCTCTGATTTTTTGGCCGTTTTGCCGTTGAGCTTGGGCGAGTCGTGTTGTAGAGCAGAACCCTGAAGTTAAACAGATTTCGCATTGAATCTGCTTGGTGTGCCGTTAGTTCCTAGCTGCGTTTAGAGAGTGCGCTAAATTACTTTCACGATATGGACTCACAACTAGACCATGAATACATCGATTTCCACCACCCCTTCTAGTGCTGATTTTCGGGCGCTTAAAGTTTTGGTTGTTGAAGACAACGTTATTAATCAACGATTAGTCGTCGCTATGTTGCAAAAACTGGGGCACACCGGGGTGGTGGTTGGTGACGGCGAGAAAGCACTGAAATGTTTGACAAAGCTGCAGTTCGATGCAGTGCTTATGGATGTCATGATGCCTGTGATGGATGGTATTGAGACATTGCAAGCTATTCGCCTGCAAGAGGCGCAATCTGGCATGCATTTGCCTGTTGTTATGGCAACGGCACATGCTGAACCGGGTGATACAGAACGCTTTCAACTCGCCGGGGCAGATGGCTACGTTACCAAGCCCATTGAAATCACTCAATTGGGGGGTGAATTGCGTCGCGTTACTGCTTTATCAGATTGAGCTAATAAAAGCGTGTGGCTCTACGCTAAAGCGGGTGTTCTGCGTAGAACTTGCCGCCGTGGTACAGCAGCGGTGACGCACTTTCCCGGTGAGTACAACGTTCTACTTCACCCACAAAAATGACGTGATCGCCTTCATCGTAGCGACTACGATTGAAGCATTCGAAACTTGCTACCGCTCCGTGTATCAGCGGTGCACCAGTAGAACCGGTGTCAAATTGCACGCCTGCAAAACGATCGGTGCCTTGAGCCGCGAACTGACTCGCCAGCGCTTGCTGATCGGCTCCAAGGATGTTGATGGCGTAGTGTGACCCCGATTGAAACGCTGCCATAGACCCTGCTGCACGTGACAAGCTCCAAAGCACCAAGGGCGGCGATAACGAAACGGAATTGAAAGAATTAGCAGTTAGACCCACCAACTGCCCAGACGCAGTGCGCGCGGTGACGATGGTGACACCTGTGGCAAACATGCCTAAGGCAGCGCGAAATTCGGATTGGGAAAAATTGGGGGGCAAAGCCAGCAAGGGCTTGACAGAGGTAAGCATCAGCGCAATTTAACCGAAATCGGAGTTCTACAATGCTGGCATGGGTTTGAAATCATTTGCTTTGGTTGTGTTTGCTATGTTTTCGGTAGCTTCCTACGCAGATTCCAAGGGGGCTTGCGCGGATTTTGTTGCCAAAGTTCCAGGTGTGACAGTTTCTGTGTGTGAGGCAGCCAAACTTACCGATTTGGAAGCACGTTCGATTCAAGGGCGCACCATTTGGGGCCGTGATGTCATGGCCGACGATGCGAAATTGCGGGTGCTGGTGATTGGCGGCATCCATGGCGATGAAATGTCGTCCAGCGCTTTAGTACTGCATTGGGTTGTGCTGGCCAGTCAGCCATCCGCCGATATCAAGATGCCGGTGCACTGGAGGTTTGTACCCACACTGAACCCCGATGGCCTTTTTGCCAGGCCAACCCGCCGAACCAATGCCAATGGGGTAGACCTGAATAGAAACTTTCCCACGCCCAATTGGGCACGTGATGCGCGCAGTTATTGGGAAAACCGCACCCGCAAAGACCCGCGCCGATGGCCGGGAAACAAACCACTGTCTGAGCCAGAATCTCGTTTTTTGGTGGCGCAGCTAGATAGTTTTAAACCTAATCTCATCGTAAGTGTGCACGCGCCTTATGGCGTGTTGGATTTTGATGGCCCGTCGGTACCGCCCAGCAAATTGGGCCGTCTCTATCTGGACCAAGTTGGTATCTTTCCAGGCTCTTTGGGCAACTACGCAGGGGTGCACAAAGGGGTGCCTGTCGTGACCATTGAATTGCCCAATGCCACTCGAACGCCTCAGTATGCAGAAATGCGCCAAATGTGGCTGGATTTAATGCGCTGGACAGACCAGAGGCTGGGGCAGGAGCAGGGCGAGCCTAAGCCGCCCTAGGCCACCAGTCTACGGTACGGGTTAGTGCCCCAAAATCTTCGACAAAAAGTCCCGGCTGCGTTCGCTTTGTGGGTTGTTGAAGAAGTCGTGGGGGTTGTTTTGCTCCACGATCTGGCCCTGGTCCATGAAGATCACCCGATCGGCCACGGCCTTGGCAAAGCCCATTTCGTGCGTGACGCACAGCATGGTGATGCCTTGGTCGGCCATCTCGATCATCACGTCCAGCACCTCTTTGATCATCTCGGGGTCGAGTGCGGAGGTGGGTTCGTCAAACAGCATGATTTTAGGTTTGAGGCACAGCGCGCGGGCAATCGCCACGCGCTGCTGCTGACCGCCAGACAACTGCAGCGGGTACTTGCCGGCTTGCTCGGCAATGCGCACGCGTTGCAACTGTTCCATGGCCTTTTCTTCGGCGTCTTTCTTGGGCATCTTGCCCACCCACATGGGTGACAAGGTCAGGTTTTCCAGCACCGTGAGGTGGGGGAACAGGTTGAATTGTTGGAATACCATGCCCACTTCTTTGCGCACCCTGTCGATGGCTTTTACGTCGTCGGTGAGCTCGGTGCCATCCACAATCAAACGGCCCTGCTGGTGTTCTTCCAGGCGGTTGATGCAGCGGATCAGTGTGGACTTACCGGAGCCCGAGGGGCCGCACACCACGATGCGCTCGCCTTTTTTGACGGTGAGGTCAATGTCGCGCAGCACATGGAAGTTGTTGCCGTACCACTTGTTGACTTTATCGAAGGAAATGATGGATTCAGACA
>JBJOLD010000141.1:0-3943 GCA_046045765.1 Pseudomonadota bacterium
AGCTCCTAGATTGGGGTTGCGTCATTGTCGCTTGGTTCGACGAACCAAGATCAAGGAAAACACACAGACACTTGCCTCCAAAGCGGCAAAAAAAGGCGCATTAAGGCCGAATAGATGCCAACACCCGATCCACCATCACGCCAGCTTGTCCAAGGTTGTTCATAGGATCGCAAAATCCTTCCAGTTGTGCACGGGTAACGTGCTTACTGATCTCGGGATGCTCAGCCAGAAGCTCAATGAGATGGCGTTTTTGTTTTAAAGCTTCGCGGCAAATGTCATAGACCAAGTCATGCGCGTACTCCCGTCCAATGTAAGGGCCAAGGCCCATCATCACGGCTTCAGACATGACTAGACCATGAGTCATATCAATATTTCGACGCATTTGCCCAGCATCCACCTCCAGCCCAGCCAGCACGAACTTGGTTTGCTTGAGTGCACCGGACATCAGGCAGAAAATTTCACACATCGAAACCCATTCAATTTCCCAAGGGCCTGTAGAGCGCTCATGATCAGCCACCATGGCATCCATGAGTGATGCAGCCAACTGGCGCACCACAGAAATATTGGCATGGATATAGAGGCACGAAATGGGGTTGCGCTTTTGTGGCATGGTGGAGGAAGAACCACGGCCCGGCGCGTAGGGCTCAAACACCTCAGCCACTTCAGTTTGCATGAGCAGCTTTACGTCCATGGCAATCTTGCCCAGCGACCCACCCACGATTCCCAGGAACGCGCCCACCTCGGCAAAGTTGTCGCGCACGGTATGCCACGAAATAAGCGGCTGGCCCAAGCCCAACTCTTTCATGAGTCCGGCTTGCGTTTCCATAGCGCCTTTTTCCAGCGATGACAAGGTGCCAGACGCGCCACCAAACTCACCCACCAACACGCGAGGCTTGAGCTGCTGCAAGCGCTCGCGGTGGCGCTCAATACCCGCCAAAATGCTCGCCATCTTGTAGCCGAAGGTAATGGGGGTAGCTTGCTGCAAATTGCTGCGGCCAATGATGGGTGTGTCACGGTGCGCGCGCACCAGCTTGACCAGCGAGCCAGAGATTTCGCTCAGGTCTTGCTCGACCAAGGCCAGTGCTTCGCGAATTTGCAGCACCGCGGCCGTATCGGTAATGTCCTGCGTGGTGGCACCCCAGTGGCAGTACTCGCCCAACTTGTCACGGCAGTTGGCATTGATTTGGTTCACCACCGCAATGATGGGGTAACCAATTTGCTCGGTCTTAGCTTTGAGCTTGACCCAATCAATCTGCTCCAGGTTGCAGTTTTTGACAATTTCGTCTGCCGCTTCTTGCGGAATGATGCCCAACGCGCCCTGCACCTTGGCCAATGCACGCTCGATATCGAGGTACTTGGCAGTGCGGTTTTCGTCGGACCATATATGGCGCATAGCAGCGTCGCTGAACATGTCGCCGAAAATTTTGGAATCAATGATAGTGGATGACATAGGGGTTCCTGGTTAGATTTGTGGGTATAAAAATGGGTAGGCGAAGGTCAATGGATAGCGCGGGCCACGATGCGTTCAGCACGCAAGGCCACGGGGCGGTCCACCATTTTTCCGTCCACTTGAATGGCACCTGCGGCGGCGCCAGAGGCCAAGCTGGTGTTCCAGGCATGCAGCACACGCTGGGCCCATTCCACGTCAGCGACAGCAGGCATTAGTGCGTCACGCACAGCGGCCAATTGCATGGGGTGAATGCACATCTTGGCGCCGAAGCCCAACGCCATGGCGTGGTGCATATCCCTCGTAACTTGTGCCGCATCCATCGCTGGCGTGACCCCGGCGATGGGCTGGGGCAGTCCGTAGGCTCGCGAAGCGATGACCATGTGCGATGCGGCATACGCCAGGGTGGCGCTATCGGCCGGCACCTCCAAGTCCACCATGAGATCCAACGCGCCTAGGGCTAACCGGCTCACACTGGGGGACTCGGCAATGCCTTGTAAGTGCGCAATGCCTTTGGCGGTTTCAACCAAGCCCACCAACTCCGCAGCGGGCGCCATGACCGAACGCACGGCAGCCAACTGCTCTGCACTCTCGCACTTGGACAGCATGACGCCGCACGGTTGGCTGCGCCGCAGCATGGCCATATCCGAGGCAAACCAAGCGGTGGTGACATCGTTCACGCGCACCAGCACCCGCGACCTATCGGCTTGCGTTTGGGTGAGCCAACTTGCAACTGCCTCTAGCGCAACGTGTTTGTCGGCAGGCGAGACTGCATCTTCCAAGTCTAGAATGATGCGGTCAGCACCGCTGGCCAGCGCCTTGTCAAACCGCTCGGGCCGATTGCCCGGTACAAACAAATAGGTGAACGCCGAAACGTGGTGCTGCGCCATTTAGATCGCGGCCTCTGTGCGCAGCGCCGTGATCTGCGCGCCGGAGTACCCCAGCGTTGCCAAGATGGTATCGGTGTGCTGACCCAAAGCAGGCACCGCATCCATACGCGCGGGACCATGCTGCCACGACCCGGGCGGTAGCAACGCGGGCACAGGGCCGCTAGGAGTGTCAACTTCGGTCCAACGGCCACGGGCTTTGAGCTGCGGGTGCGCCCACACTTCGGCCATGGTGTTGACTTGGGCGTTGGCAATGCCCGCTTCTTCCAAGCGCTGCGCCACCTGCTCGGCAGTCAACGCCGCGAAAGCCTGAAGAATCAGGGCCGAAAGCTCTTGGCGCTGCGCGCTGCGCTTGGCATTGGTAGAAAAGCGCTCTTGCGCAGCCAAGGCAGGTTGCAGCAGCACCTTGTCGCAAAACACTTTCCACTCACGTTCGTTTTGCAAACCCAGCATGACGGTTTTGCCATCGCCCGCCGCAAACGGGCCATAGGGGTAAATCGTGGCGTGGCTGGCGCCCGTTCGTGGTGGCGGAGTCGCGCCCTCAAAGGCGTAGTACAGCGGGTAGTTCATCCACTCGCCCAAGGACTCCAGCATGGAAATATCAATCCGCTGGCCTTGTCCGGTTTGCTGGCGGTGCATCAGCGCGGCCATGATGTTGGTGTAGGCATACATGCCAGCTGCAATGTCGGCAATAGACGGCCCTGCCTTGGAAGGCGTGTCGGGCGTTCCAGTAACGGACACAAAGCCCGCTTCGCTTTGGATCAACAGGTCATAGGCTTTTTTGTCGCGGTAGGGGCCATCAGCGCCGTAACCCGAAATGTCGCAAACAATGATGCCAGGCTTCACCTTGGACAGTGCCTCATACGACAAGCCCAAACGCGCCGCTGCGCCCGGTGCCAGATTTTGCACCACCACGTCGGCTTCTTCAAGAATCAAGCGCATCAGAATTTTCTGCGCTTCGTCATGTTTTACGTCCAGCGTGAGGCTTTCTTTGGAACGGTTGGTCCAGACAAAATGCGATGCCAAGCCGCGCACGCGCTCGTCATAGCCACGCGCAAAGTCGCCCACGCCGGGGCGCTCGATCTTGATGACTCTTGCGCCCATGTCCGCCAGTTGGCGGGTAGCAAACGGAGCTGCAATCGCATGCTCCAGGGTGACGACGGTGATGCCTTTAAGGGGTTGCATGGTGATTCTTTTTTGCCAAAAATTCAATGACGACTAGGCTAGGGTGGCCGTGGCATCCATGGTGAGCCAGCCCTCATGGTCACGCCCCCACAGGCGAATGGTTTTGCCATCGACAGAAGGCTGGCCGTGCACCGAAAAGGGGTTGATATCAAAGGTGGGCCGAACAGCCCTGAACTCAAACTTAGCCACCCGCGCCTGAGGCAAATGCCGGCGGAGCAAATCCATCAGCAAGGTAGCGATCAGTGGACCGTGCACGATAAGGCCGGGGTAGCCCTCCACCTCGGTCACGTACTTGCGATCGTAGTGAATGCGGTGACCGTTAAAGGTCAGCGCCGAGTAGCGAAACAAGAGCACATCGTCAGGAACGATGGGGCGTTGCCACACGGATTCAGTGGGTGCTGCCACGGGCGGCGGCGCAACATCG
>JBJOLD010000155.1:0-4140 GCA_046045765.1 Pseudomonadota bacterium
CCGGTATAGCTGATTTGCACGCTGCCCCAGTCGGGCTGGCCCGTCACCAGGCAATTGCTTTTAAGCAGGTTGCTGACCAACACTTCGGTCACTGGCGACTCTTCATCGGCCACGGTCAGCAACTCGGGTGCGGGCTGGTAGCGGGTGCACTCCACGTCCAGCCGGTCCAGGTTGAGCCCGTCCAATTCGTACACCGGCTCACGGTCAAACAGCTCGGCCGCAATTAGCTTCACACCGACTGATGAGCGCACCACACCCCCGCGCCACACCGCTTCGGACACATCCACACGCAGGCGGGCCAACACCTCAGCCGCATCGGCAAACTTCGTATTGTTGAAACTGTTGAGGTAGAGCTTGAACGACTTGCTCTCGATGATGTTGACTGACTCGCACGGTACCGTGAAATGCGCCAACGCTACCTGCGGCTTGCCGCGCGGGTTGAGCCAGCTGAGCTCGAACGCGGTCCACATATCGGCCCCAAAAAAAGGCGCATCGGTGGCGATACCAATCTCGGCACGCTTGCCCGAGCGAGGAATGGGAAACAGCAGCGATGCGTCATACTGGTCAATGTAGGCAGACGCTTTGCCAAGCTGGGATTGTTCAGGCGTGTTCATAGGTGGGGTGTGGCTTCTGAATTTGCTATATTTTTAATAGCTGCTTACGCATACTAGACGGGGGCTAGAGGCTTATTTTTCTTCTAAAGATGAGCTTCTCGGGGGTTGACTGCGCGGCGGCCCAGGCGTAGCCATCCAGGTTAAAACCGCGCAGCTGATCGGGCATGGTGATCTGGTTATCAATGGCATAGCGCGCCATCAGCCCGCGTGCGCGCTTGGCAAAAAAGCTGATGACCTTGTGCTGCCCATTCTTATAGTCTTGAAACACGCACTCCACCACGCGGGCCTTCAGCACCTTGGTGTCCACCGAGCGAAAGTACTCTTGTGAGGCCAGATTCACCACCACCGGGCTCACGTCCACTTTGAGCCGCTGGTTCAGGTAGTCGGCAATGCGGCTGCCCCAAAACTGGTAAAGGTCTTTGCCATGCGGACCTTTGAGCGCGGTGCCCATCTCCAGGCGATAAGGCTGCATCAGGTCCAAGGGGCGCAGCACACCGTACAGGCCGCTCAAGATGCATACATGGTTTTGCGCCCAGGCCAGGTTGTCGGTAGGCAGGGTTTTGGCGTTCAGGCCATCGTACACATCGCCATTGAAGGCCAGCACCGCTTGGCGGGCGTTTTTCTGCGTGGCACGGCTAGACCAAGCTGCATAGCGCGTCACATTCAAGGTAGAAAGCTTGTCACTCAGGTCCATCAGCTCGGCAATCTGCTGCGGTGCGTAGCCGCGCAGCAAGTCAATCAGCACCTTGGACTGCTTGACAAACAACGGCGCGGTGTGTGGCTGGTCGCCCAACGGCGTCTCGTAATCCAGCGATTTGGCGGGGGAAAGCAAAAATAGCATGCCGCATTATCCTGAAAGCCCCCTGCCCGGCGCTGCGGCCGGGTCATCCAGTGTGAGGCACACCGCTGGCCCGGTAAAATTGTGGGTTGCTCCCCACGAGAATCTCCATGTCCGATACCGCAAACCACGCCCCCACACCGTCCAACCCTGAGCAGGCCGCCCTCGCACACCCGGCCCAGCCCGCTCAGCCAGGCCTGCAGTCGCTCTCCAAATCTTTTGAGCCCGCTGCGCTGGAAGCCCATTGGGGCCCAGAGTGGGAGAAGCGTGGCTATGGCGTGGCCGGCTACCGTGGCACCAGCGCACCTGATGTGGCCGCAGCCGCGCAGGGTAAAAACTTTTCCATCCAGCTGCCCCCCCCCAACGTGACCGGCACGCTGCACATGGGCCATGCGTTCAACCAAACCATCATGGACAGCCTGACCCGCTACCACCGCATGGCGGGCTTTAACACGGCATGGATTCCCGGTACCGACCACGCCGGCATTGCCACCCAAATCGTGGTGGAGCGCCAACTGCAAGAGCAAAAAATCAGCCGCCACGACCTGGGCCGCGAAGCCTTCACCGCCAAGGTGTGGGAGTGGAAAGAAAAGAGCGGCAACATCATCACCAACCAAATGCGCCGCATGGGCGACACGGTGGACTGGAGCCGCGAATACTTCACCATGGACACAAAGCTGTCCAAAACAGTGACCGAAACCTTTGTGCGCCTCTACGAGCAAGGCCTGATTTACCGCGGCAAACGCCTAGTGAACTGGGACCCGATTTTGATGAGCGCGGTGAGCGACTTGGAAGTGGAAAGCGAAGAGGAAGACGGTTCGCTCTGGCACATTCGCTACGATTTTGTGGACGGCCCGCAAACTATGAACGGTGAGACGGTGCAAGGTTTGGTGGTAGCCACCACTCGGCCTGAAACCATGCTGGGTGACGTGGCCGTGATGGTGCATCCTGAGGACGAGCGCTACAAGCATCTGGTCGGCAAGCAAGTGAAGTTGCCCTTGTGCAACCGCAACATCCCTATCATTGCCGACGACTACGTGGACAAGGCTTTCGGTACTGGCGTGGTGAAGGTTACTCCTGCACACGACCAGAACGACCACGCCGTGGGCCAGCGCCACAAGCTGCCCATGATCTGCGTATTGACGCTCGACGCGAAGATCATCAACAACTTTGTATCTGCTGCTGGCGAGGGCTGGGAGAAATATGTAGCCGAACGCGAGGGTGGCGGAAAAATTGGCCCAGTCGGTTCAGCGCATCCATTGGCGATTGATGTTGGCATTCCCGAAAATTTACAGGGTCTGGATCGTTTTGTAGCGCGGAAGCAGATTGTCAAAGAACTCGAAACCAGCGGCATATTGGTCGAAGTGAAAAAGCACAAGCTGCAAGTACCCCGCTGCGCCCGCACCGGCCAGGTAATCGAGCCCATGCTGACCGACCAGTGGTTTGTGGCGATGAACAAAGTCAGCCCGCAAGACGCCACCGGCAAATCTATCGCCCAAAAAGCCATCGATGCGGTTCAAAGCGGTGAGGTGAAATTTGTGCCCGAAAACTGGGTCAACACCTACAACCAGTGGATGAACAACATCACCGACTGGTGCATCAGCCGCCAGCTCTGGTGGGGCCACCAGATTCCGGCGTGGTACGACGAAGACGGCAAGGTCTACGTCGCCCGCAACGAAGCCGATGCGCGAGCGCAAGCTCCTGGCAAAACATTGAAGCGTGACCCCGATGTGTTGGACACCTGGTATTCGTCAGCGCTGGTGCCTTTCAGCACCATGGGCTGGCCAGAAAAGACACAAGACTATGACTTGTATCTGCCCAGCAGCACGCTGGTTACCGGCTACGACATCATCTTCTTCTGGGTCGCCCGGATGATCATGATGACCACACACTTCACCGGCCAGGTGCCGTTCAAGCACGTCTACATCCACGGCCTGGTGAAAGACGCGCAGGGCAAGAAGATGAGCAAGTCTGAGGGCAATGTGCTGGACCCGGTGGACTTGATCGACGGCATTGCACTGGCCCCATTGCTGGATAAGCGCGCAACAGGCCTACGCAAGCCCGAGACCGCACCCCAGGTGCGCAAGAACACGGAAAAAGAATTCCCTGAAGGCATTCCCGCCTACGGTGCGGACGCACTGCGCTTTACCTTTGCAGCGCTGGCCTCATTGGGGCGCAGCATCAACTTTGACAGCAAGCGCTGCGAAGGCTACCGCAACTTCTGCAACAAGCTGTGGAACGCCACCCGCTTTGTGCTGATGAACTGCGAAGGCCAGGACTGTGGCCTCAACGAGCACACCGCAACTGAATGTGCTGTGGGTGACGATGGGCAAGCCTATTTGGAATTCAGCCAAAGCGACCGCTGGATTGTGTCGCTGTTGCAAAAAGCCGAGGCTGACGTGGCTAAAGGCTTCGAAGAATACCGCCTGGACAACGTGGCCAACACGATTTACGACTTCGTGTGGAATGAGTTCTGCGACTGGTACCTGGAAATTGCCAAGGTGCAAATCAACACCGGCAACGACGCACAAAAACGCGCCACGCGCCGCACGCTGATTCGCACACTCGAAACCATTTTGCGACTGGCCCACCCCATTACGCCGTTCATCACAGAGTCGCTGTGGCAAACCGTGGCGCCCGTCGCAGGGCGTTACCCCGCGAACTCAGATACGCCGGGGCGCGCAGGCC
>JBJOLD010000207.1:0-4921 GCA_046045765.1 Pseudomonadota bacterium
GCCCGGCAATGATGCCTTTGAATTCCCAAAACTGGGTCCAAATGCGCCACGGGCTTGGGAAGATAAATTCCGACACGTCGAAGACTGTGCAAATCAATTGCCATAAGACGATGGTGCTCACCAATAACAACCATGGCGCCCAAAATTCAACTTGTTTCTTGTTCATGCTTGTCGCCTTATTGGGTAATCGCGGCACCCGCCGATGGTGCAGTCGAGCGCATGGCGCCAATGTGCCCGCGCAGTTCGTGCACGATGTCAGTGAATTCTTTGGTGTACGTAATTTCCAGGTCGCGAGGGCGTGGCAAATCTATGGTCTTTTTGACCACGAACCGGCCCGGACTCTTGCTCATGACATAAACCGTATCCGCCAAAAAAACCGATTCGCGCAAATCATGTGTGACCAAGATGACGTTGAATTGCTGTTCGGTCCACAGGTCGCGCAGAATGCACCACAGTTCTTCGCGGGTGAATGCATCTAGCGCACCAAAGGGCTCATCCAACAGCAGCATTTTGGGCTCATGAATCAATGCGCGGCAGATACTTGCACGCTGTTGCATGCCGCCTGAGAGCTGCCAAGGAAACTTGTCTTCATAGCCACCCAAGCCCACTTTTTGCAGGAGTTTGCGCGCACGCTCTTCGTATTCTTTGCGCTTGGTTTTGAAGCTGCTGCGGTAGGGTTCCACAATTTCTAGCGGCAGCAACACGTTGTCTACGGTGGTACGCCATGGCAGCAAGGATGGCGCTTGAAACGCCATGCCTGATATTTTTAGCGGCCCTGTAACAGGCTGCTGATCAATCAAGATTTTGCCCTTGGAGGGCATTTTCAAACCTGTAGTGAGCTTCATGAAGGTGGACTTGCCACAGCCTGAGGGGCCCACGATGGCGATGAACTCGCCCTGGCGCACCTTCAGGTCGATGGCCTCTACGGCGAAATGGTTGGCCGCCAGCAACTCATCGTTGTAGGCCAGCCAGACATCTCGAAAATCGACAAACCAGGGGGAGTTCTCTTGCATAGCAGTGACGCCTTATTTTTTGGCCAAAATGTTCAACTCAGCTTTGGAGGGCAAAAAGCTGCCATTCCATACTGTGTCGGGGTTGACGCGGGTTTTGGTGTTAAACGCATCAGACACTTGGCTGGCCATCAACGACAGGCGGGGGCCGTTAATTTGTCCAAACCCTTCGGCACGGGCGTTTGCGCTGTTGATAACGGTATCGATAGCCAACTTAAGGCGGCGTGTTTCCAGTTCAGTATTGACGATACCGTCGCGCGCTTTCACGTCGGCAATGGCGGCTTCTGGGTTGGCCAAGACTTCTTTGGCACCTTTTGCAAAGGCGCTCAGGAAGGCTTTGATGGCGGCAGGATTTTCTTTAATGAGTTTTGGCGACACGATGATGGCGTTGCCATACAACTTCACACCAAAGTCAGGGTAGGGCAGTACAACTACGTCCTCAGCTTTTACGCCACGGGCTTCCAGGTTGAGCAAAGAGGTGAAAGTGAAACCGGTAATGGCGTCCACATCACCACGTGCCAGCATGGTCTCGCGCAGGGGTGGGTCCATGGCAGTCCACTGCACGCCACTGATGTTGTTAGCTTTGGAAAAAATGGGGAATGCACGGCGGCCAGCGTCGAACACAGGCGCGCCGAGTTTCTTGTTGCTCAGGTCGGCAGGGGTTTTGATGCCCGATTTTTTCAGTGCCATTACCGATGCAGGCGTGTCGTTGTAGACCATCATCACGGCGACAGGCTTGTTGGGTGCGTCTGGATTGTTGGCATGAAACTCCATCAGCGCGGCCAAATCGGCAAAGCCAATGTCGTAAGCGCCTGATGCCACGCGGGTCACAGTGCCGCCAGAGCCGTTGCCAGCATCAATCGTTACATCTAACTTTGCATCCTTGAAATAGCCGCGCGCTGCAGGGGTTAAAAACAAGGCCGATGGACCCTCGAAACGCCAGTCGAGCTGAAACTTCATGGGAGTGACTTGGGCACTGGCCAAGCCCGCAGTCAAGGTCGCGATAGCGAGAGCTGTTGCCTTTAGAAAGTTGCGTTTTTGCATGGTTGTCCTTGGTTTTGGTGGAGAAATAACTAACTTAAACTGAAGCTGAATTGGATAAAGCAAGATAAATGCCTGTCTTTGGTGCAAGCCTAGTTCTCTTGGTAGGGATGGGTCACTTTCCAATGGCGAGCGATGTCCACGCGGCGTGCAACCCAAACATCGGTATGCTGACCGATATGGTCTAAAAATCGTTGCAATGCCGTGATGCGACCTGGGCGACCCAGCAGACGGCAATGCATACCTATGCTCATCATGGCGGGCTGGTTCAGTCCATTGGGGTCGCCTTCGGCATACAGCACATCAAAAGTGTCTTTGAGGTATTGGTAAAACGGATCTGCGTGTGAGTAGCCTTGCGGCAATGCAAATCGCATGTCATTGCAGTCCAGGGTGTACGGCACGATGAGTTGGGGTACCAGGGTGCCATCTGACTTTTTGACTTGCATCCAGAACGGCAGGTCTTCTCCATAGTAGTCGCTGTCATATTCGAAGCCGCCGTAGTCCGCTACCAGGCGGCGGGTATTGGGGCTGTCGCGCCCGGTGTACCAGCCCAGCGGCCGTTTGCCCGTCAAACGTGTGATGGCATCCATCCCTAGCCGCATGTGTTCGCTCTCGGTAGCCTCATCCACGTTTTGGTAATGAATCCAACGCCAGCCATGGCAGGCAATCTCGTGCCCGAGTTGAACAAATGCTGCGGTGAGCTCGGGGTGACGCTCCAAGGCCATGCCTACCCCAAATACGGTAAGCGGCAAACCGCGCTGCTCAAACTCTCGCAGAATGCGCCACACGCCTGCGCGGGAGCCGTATTCGTAAATACCTTCCATGCTGATATGGCGCTCGGGGTAGCTTGCGGGGTTGAACATTTCTGATAAAAATTGTTCCGAGCCTGAGTCACCGTGTAGCACGCTGTTTTCGCCACCCTCCTCGTAATTCAATACAAACTGCACGGCAACGCGGGCTTGGTTGGGCCATTGGGCATGAGGCGGCTTTTTGCCATAGCCCACCAAATCGCGCGGGTAAGGCGCTGCGCTGTTGTAGTTTTTCATGGTGTTGCAGTGAGTTCGTGCAGAGTGAGGCCCTGTTCCACGTGGCGCAGGTGGGCGTCCATGAGTTGCAGTGCCAGTGCTTCGTTGCGTGCCTGAATAGCGTCAACGATAACTTTATGTTCTTCGTGGGAGTGCGCAGCGTCAGAGGGCGATTGGTACATCAGCGTGATCAACGCGCAGCGTGAAATCAGGTCCGACAACATGGTGGCCAAAACTTCATTACCCATGAGTTGTGCCATACGCACATGAAAGTCGCCCAGCAAACTGGTGCGCACAGCAATGTCGCCTTGCCTGACAGCTGCTTTTTCCTGGGTAATGTGTAGCTTGAGAGCTTTAATATGGCTTGCGGTCGCACTTTGAATGAAGTCGCGGGTCATGCCCGCCTCCAGCATGCGGCGAACGGCGAAAACTTGACGGGCCTCTGTAACGGATGGTGCAGAAACAAAAGCCCCGCGCGCGGGCTCCATGCGAATGAGGCGGTTCTGCGACAGTTTGAAAAGTGCCTGACGAATCAGGGTGCGGGAAACGCCAAATTGATCAGCCAGCTTTTGTTCCACCAGTTTTTCACCAGGCTGCAGGCGATGCTCAACCACAGCGCGTGTTAGCGACTCAACAATGAAACTGGTCGTTGTAGAACTCATGGAGGAATGATAGCTGCATTCAAAAAAAGTGTATACACTTTGGTGATATTTGCGACCAAACGGAAGGATTCACTATGGGATTGAGCACTCACGTACTAGACACTATGCGCGGCACACCCGCCGCAGGGATGGACGTTGCGCTCTACACCACCCGAGCGGACCAAGCTACATTGGTCAAGCGGTTTACTTTGAATCAAGATGGGCGTAATCCTGATGGCTTGCTCTACGACAACAGCAGTCTGTCAGTAGGTACTTACCGGCTGGTTTTTGATGTGGCGGGGTACTTTAAGGCGCGTGGTGTTGAGTTGCCAGAGCCTAACTTTTTAAACCAAGTGGTGTTGGACTTTGGTGTTGCCAACGTAGAGCAGCACTACCATGTGCCGCTGTTGGTAAGTCCTTGGAGTTACTCCACCTACCGGGGTTCTTAAGTGATCCGCGCAGCGGCGGAACGTGGAGACTTTTCTCTATAACTGACCTTCGGTCAGTGTGTCTAATTGAAAACGGCCACTCTTGTGCCACAGCCAGGTGTCGGTATAAGTTACACGGCCCATGCGCGCTGGGGCTGGAAATGGCGACGCACGGCGCACCGCTTGTTCTATTTCAGCCACTACTTCGGGTGCATGGCTGGGGCGGCGCATCCAACTGGTGCCGATAACGTTGCCGCGCTTGTCAATTTCAACTTCTAGCACGCCCACTGCGTACAGTTGGGGCGGCATTTTCCCAGAGTAAACCCTGTCTATATTGCCTGCGTACAGATGCTGAGCAGCATCGCGACGGTAATCTTTTGGTGTTGTAGCCGTCGATACTTTACCCGTGTCCACAATCGTAGGAGGCACTGGCTTGGGCTGCACTGGGGGCAGGGGTGCAGGTTTGGGCGGTGCGGGAGTCTGGGCAACTTCGGGTTGCTTAATGGCGCAACCGGCAAACAAAGTGGCAATACACGCCAAAATAGTCCAACGTGATGTTTGCTTGTACGCAGTGCAGAGGGCGAAATTTCTCATAGCGAGTCTCCTGTTATTGGTTATGTTGTCGCAATCCGTACTGTGCCCTAACTGGATGTAAAGTTTGGGCTCGCCGGCGCATATTTAGGTATCTATTTGTGAAAATCCTTGATCAACTCGTGTCGCACTTGTCTTATGCCGATGCCATTTTGGTGTCTGTGCAGTCCACACGCGGTTCTGTG
>JBJOLD010000250.1:0-4283 GCA_046045765.1 Pseudomonadota bacterium
ATGACCTGCGCATCGTGTGTGATGCGCGTCGAGAAGGCACTCAAAAAGGTGCCCGGCGTGCAGGCTGCTACCGTGAATCTGGCCACCGAATCGGCGCGCGTGCAGGTGACTGACCCGGCCATGGAAGCTGTGCTGCGCCGTGCGGTGCGGGACGCGGGCTACGAGCCCTTGGCCCCCAACGCGGCAGTGGACGCGGTGCAGGCATCACCGTGGGCCGGTTTTGCGCCGGTGGCGTGGGGCTTGGCGCTGTCGGCTCCATTGGTGGTGCCCATGGTGGGCGACCTGTTTGGCCAGCACTGGATGTTGCCCGCGCTATGGCAGTTTTTGCTGGCAACCCCTGTGCAGTTCATATTGGGTGCGCGTTTTTACAAAGCGGGCTGGCACGCACTGAAGGCGCTCAGCGGCAATATGGATCTGCTGGTGTCTATTGGCACTACGGCGGGGTGGGCGCTGTCCATGTGGTTGTGGCTCAGCCCGCAGTGGCTGGGCGCTGCAGACCATGCGGCACACGGCATACCCGTGATGGCGCCGCATTTGTACTTTGAAGGCAGTGCTGTGGTGATTACGCTGGTGTTGCTGGGCAAGTGGCTGGAGGCCCGTGCCAAGCGCCAAACCACGTCGGCCATACGCGCCTTGCATGCGCTGCGGCCTGATGTGGCGCACTTGTCAGGGCGTGACGGTGAGGTGGATGTGCCGGTTGGCGAGGTGTTGGTGGGCGACAAGCTGGTGGTCAAACCCGGTGAGCGCTTTGCAGTGGATGGCGTGGTACTGGAAGGGCAAACGCAGGTCGATGAATCCATGCTCACGGGCGAATCGTTGCCCGTAGCCAAAGAGCCAGGCGCATTGCTCACGGGGGGCTCTATCAATGGCGAAGGCCGCGTAGTGATGCAGGTGCGTGCGGTGGGCAAGGAAACCGTACTCTCCAACATCATTCGCCTGGTGGAAGATGCGCAGGCGGCCAAGGCCCCCATACAGCGGCTGGTGGACCAGGTGAGTGCGGTGTTTGTGCCGGTAGTGCTAGTGATTGCGCTGGGCACCTTGCTCGCGTGGTGGTTGACCGGACATTCCTTTGAGGTAGCGCTCATTCACTGTGTTGCCGTGTTGGTGATTGCCTGCCCCTGTGCGTTGGGACTGGCTACTCCCGCAGCCATCATGGCGGGTACCGGCGTGGCGGCTAAGTACGGCATTTTGATCAAGGACGCGCAGGCCCTGGAGCTGGCGCACAAGGTCAATGTGGTGGCCTTTGACAAAACCGGCACCCTGACGGTGGGTCGCCCCAAGCTCACTGCGCTGGTGGTAGTGCCGGGACAGCCAGAGGCCGAAGTGTTGGCACACATGGCATCGCTGCAAAGCGGTAGCGAACACCCTCTGGCCCGTGCCGTGCTGGATGCCGTCAAAGAAAAGGGCATAACGTATCCCCCACCCGAAGCGGTTCGCGCCGTGGCAGGGCGCGGTAGTGAGGGCGAAGTGGGCGGGCGCAGCTATTTGCTGGGCAGCCTGCGTTGGATGCATGAGCTGGGTGTGGACATGGCCGCCCTGTCTGCCCAAGCGGCTGCATTGCAAGTCCAGGGTGCCACGGTATCGGCGGTGGCTGAACGCACGGCAGCGGGGTTGACGCTGGTGGCGGTGATGGCGTTTGCGGATGAGCCCAAGGCAGGCGCTAAAGAGGCATTGGCTGCGTTGCACGCCCAGGGCATTCACACGGTGATGATTTCGGGCGACAACCAAGGCGCCGCCAACGCCATGGCTAAGCGCTTGGGGCTGGATACTGACGCCGGCCAAGTCATGGCTGAAATCTTGCCGGCGGACAAGGCGGCCCGGGTGGCTGCGCTCAAGATTGGGGGTAAAGTGGTCGTTATGGTGGGTGACGGGGTGAACGATGCCCCCGCGCTAACCGCTGCCGATGTGGGCATGGCGATGGCCAACCCCGACGGGGGTGGCACCGATGTGGCCATGCACGCAGCGGGCATCACGCTGATGCGGGGCGATCCCATGCTAGTGGTGGCCGCGTTGGACATATCGCGGCGTACGGTGGCCAAAATCCGGCAAAACCTGTTTTGGGCCTTTGCCTACAACGCAGCGGGCATTCCACTGGCCGCTTTGGGTTACCTTAACCCGGTGTTGGCGGGGGCCGCCATGGCCATGAGTTCGGTGAGTGTGATGGGCAACGCACTGTTGCTTAAACGGTGGAAGCCTTAACTACAGATTGTTGGAGTTGAACATATTGCTTTGTCTCTTGATGACACTTTGTCGATGACCCAGACCGCAGATACTCGCCAATGTTGGGCGCTCGCATTGGCGCTGTCTTTAGGCGCAGCGGTGTCCTTAGGTATTACTCGCTTTGCCTATGGGCTGTTGTTGCCCGCCATGCGCAGCGATTTGGGGTGGAGCTACACCCTTGCCGGTGGCATGAACACGGCCAATGCCCTGGGCTACTTTCTCGGCGCGCTGGCAACGCCGTGGCTGATGCGGCGCTGGGGCCCCTCGCACTTGTTGTGGGGCGGGGCTGCTTTAGCCAGTATGTTTATGGGTTTAAGCGGCTTCTTTGTAGATGCCCAGCTGTTGCTGCTGCAGCGCTTGTTGGCCGGCGTGGCCAGCGCGCTGGTATTTATTGCCGGCGGGTTGATGGCGGCGCGCTTGGGCGTGCGCTATTCGCGCCACGGTGGTTTGCTGTTGGGTATTTACTATGGGGGTACGGGGCTGGGCATTGTGTTGTCGGCGGTGCTGGTGCCATGGGTATTAGAGGCCACGCAGGCGGATGCCCACGGCTGGCGCTGGGCGTGGTGGCTGTTGGCGTTGGCCTGTTGCTTGGCCAGTGCTGTGCTGGTGTGGCCGGCGCGTGTGATGGCGCGCTGGGAGTTGCCTGCGGCTAGCGCAGCCCAAGCCGGTGCCCGTTTTACCTGGCGGCCTTTTGGGTATGGACTGGCGGGCTACACCTTGTTTGGTGTGGGCTACATCGGGTACATGACCTTTGTGGTGGCCTTGCTGCGCGCACAGGGCAGCACTGCGTTGGCAGTCACTTGGTTTTATGCCTTGCTGGGTGTGGCCGTTATCGCCTCCGGCCGCATTTGGGCGGGGCTGCTTGATCGCTACAGAGATGGCCGCCCGTTGGCTACCCTGAACGCCTTGCTGGGGCTGGCCACCATCGTGCCTGCGTTGACACAATGGTGGCCCATGGTGCTGGTGTCAGGCTTGGTGTTTGGAGCGGTGTTTTTGTCGGTAGTGGCATCTACCACCGCGCTGGTGCGCCATAACCTGCCTCCCAGTGCCTGGGCGGCAGGTATTAGCGCATTCACCACGGTATTTGCTGCGGGCCAGATCGTAGGGCCCATGGTGGTGGGCTGGATTGCTGACGGCCCGGGTGGTTTGGCCCGTGGCCTGGTGTTTTCCGCTGGGGCTTTGTGGTTGGGGGCGCTGCTGGCTTTGCGCCAAAAAGCGCTTTGAAACGCTAGTGGCCTTGGCGGTTGTGCACAAACGTCTCGAAATCTTCCACTGACAAAGGCTGGCTGAAAAGAAAGCCTTGAAAATGTTGGCAACCCTGGCCCAGTAGCAGCGCTTGCTGTTCTGCGGTCTCTACGCCCTCGGCAACCACTGTCAGCCCCAGCGTATCAGCCAGCACGATAACCATGCGGGCGATGGCGGCGTCATTGGGGTCGGTAAATACATCGCGCACAAAACTGCGGTCAATCTTGAGTTGATCTAGCGGTAACTGCTTGAGGTAAGACAAGGACGAATAGCCGGTTCCAAAGTCGTCCAAAGCAAAACGCACACCGCGGGCTTTTAAGGCGGCCATCTTGTCGATGACCGACGAGACGTTGTCAATTAGCATGCTCTCTGTGAGCTCCAGTTTTAGCAGCGATGGCATTGCGCCCGTGCGTTGCAGCACGTCCAGCACTTGCTGTACGAAGTCTGGGTGCTGAAACTGCCGTGCGCTGACGTTCACTGCCACACTCAGCGTCGCAAACAGGGGGTTGGTTGCCCATGCTGCAAGCTGCTTGCATGCGGCGTCCAGAATCCACGCTCCCAGGGGCAAAATGAGGTCAGACTTTTCCGCCACCCGGATGAACTCTAGCGGTGACACCAGCTCACGCTGCGCATGCTGCCATCGCACCAGTGCCTCGGAGCCTATAACCCGTCCCGTGGCATTGACCTGCGGTTGGTACAGCAGCAAAAATTGCTGGTGGGATATGGCGTGGCGCAGTTCCATCTCCAGTTCGGCCAATGCAGAGACTGAGGCCTGCATTCTGGGGTCGAAAAAACGAATGGTGTTCTGCCCAGCACTT
>JBJOLD010000049.1:0-10751 GCA_046045765.1 Pseudomonadota bacterium
TTGACCGATTTTTTGGAAAGATTTTTATATGAATACCTCCACACCATTTTCTTTGCCCACCCTTGCCGATATTTCGGAAGTAGCCCTCACCGCAGCATTGCTCGACACACTGAACAACAAAACCAAGCCGCTGGGTTCCCTTGGCCGCTTGGAAGATGTAGCTCTGAAAATCGGACAAATTTTGGGTAGCACCGCGCCCGTGCTGGAGCAGCCGCAGATGGTGGTTTTTGCTGGGGACCATGGGCTTACCGCGCGGGGCATTTCGGCGTTTCCAAGTGACGTGACGTGGCAGATGGTGGAGAACTTTTTGGCGGGTGGCGCGGCAGTCAGTGTGCTGTCCAAGCAAAACGGTATTGCGCTCACGGTGGTGGATTGCGGCGTGAAGCATGACTTTTTGGCGGGTTTGCCAGCCGGTGGCACCCGCGCAGGATTGCAGGTACGCAAGGCGGCCGGCGCAGAGCAGGGCACGGCGGATTCTTCTGCGCAGCCTGCCATGACCGCAGCCCAATGCAACGAGGCATTGCAGCACGGTATGGACTTAGTCAAAACCTTACCCGGGAACGCGCTGCTATTGGGTGAAATGGGCATTGGCAATACGTCGGCTGCGTCGCTGTTGCTTTCACGCTTGGGCGGTTTGGACATTGCCATGTGCACTGGCGCAGGCACCGGGTTGGATGCGCCTGCCGTGCTGCGTAAAACCGAGGTGCTGCGCGAGGTGTTGGCCTTGCATGCGGATGCAAAAGCACCGTTGGATGTGCTGACCACCATGGGTGGCTTTGAGATTGCCACCATGGTGGGTGCCGTGCTGCAGGCCGCGCACGAGCGCCGCGTGATTGTGGTGGACGGATTCATCGCCACCAGCGCCATTGTGGTGGCGAACGCTTTGCAGCCGTTGGTGTTGCAGCGTTGTGTGTTCGCGCACCGCTCGGGCGAGCGCGGGCATGAATTTATGTTGCAGCATCTGGGCGTGCAGGCGCTGCTGGATTTGGGCTTGCGCTTGGGTGAGGGCTCGGGCGCGGCGCTGGCTTGGCCGCTGCTGCAAAGCGCCTGCACCGTGCTGCGTGACATGGCCAGCTTTGCGCAGGCTGGCGTGTCAGAAAAAAGCGAAGTCGCAGCAAACCAGGCCAAGTTGGAAACTGTGCCTGGCGCGTTGTAAGCAGCACCGATGTCCCAGTTCATCCGCCACTACCTGCTGGCCATTCAGTTTTTTACCCGGCTGCCAGTTACGGGTGCTCTGGCGGTGTGGGTGGGGTTTAGCCCGGCGATGTTGCGCGCCAGTGCCGCGCATTTTCCGGGCGTGGGCTGGTTGGTGGGCGGCTTCGTGGCGGGCTTTACCTGGGGCCTGTTGCATCTATTGCCTGCCAGCCCGTTTGCACCGCTGGTGGCGGCGGTGCTGGGCACCGTGCTGGGTGTGTTGATCACAGGTGCATTCCACGAAGACGGCTTGGCCGATGTGGCGGATGGCTTGGGCGGTACGCAAAACCGGGCGCGCGCGCTGGAAATCATGAAAGACTCGCGCGTGGGGGCCTTCGGGGCCATTGCCATGGTGCTGGTGTTGATGACCAAGGTGGCGCTGCTGGCGTTATTAGGGTCATTGCCCTCGGTCGATAGTTACCGGTTGTTGTGCGTGGCGTTGTTTGTAGCGCATGTGGTGTCGCGCACCTGGCCGCTGCTCATCATCCGGCTACTACCGCATGTGGGCGATACGGCGGCGTCCAAGTCCAAGCCGCTGGCCGATCAGATCACTTTAGGCAGCCTGGGCGTTGCATTTTTATGGTGTTTTAGTGCGCTAGCCTTCGTGCAGACTGCGTGGCAAGCTATTAATTTAGTAGCGGTTTGCGCGGCCTTGCTGGCCAGTGGTATGGCCTTTGTGGTGATGTGGCGCTGGTTTGCGCGGCGCTTGCAGGGCTTTACGGGTGACTGCTTGGGCGCCACACAGCAGGTGTGTGAGCTGGCGTTCTACCTTGGGCTGGCTTTGGCCTGGAGCCCGTCCACATGACAGTGTGGCTGGTGCGCCATGCACAACCGCGCATTGCGCCGGGGGTGTGCTATGGCGCGTTGAACATAGCGGCAGATGCGCCCGCCACCCAGCAAGCCGCTGAACAGCTGGCCCAAGCCTTGCCCAATGCGTTGGCAGTGTGGGTCTCACCGCTACAAAGATGTGAGCAGCTTGCGCAAGCCCTGCGCGGGCTGCGGCCTGATTTAACCTTTAAAATCGATGGCAGGCTGCAAGAGATGAACTTCGGCGTGTGGGAGGGCCAGCGTTGGGATGCCATTGCCCGCAGCGAGCTAGACGGTTGGACCGACAACTTCAGCCAATGGCAGTGCGGTGGCGGTGAAAGTGTGGCGCAATTTATGCTGCGCGTGGGCCAGGCTTGGGATGCATTTACCGCCTGCTGTAGCTCTGGCGTGTGGATTTGCCACGCCGGCGTCATACGCGCTGCCGGCTTGATTGCGCAGGGGCAGCGCAGTGTGGCCCACGCTGGCCAATGGCCAGCACAGGCTCCGGCGTTCGGGCAATGGGTGGAGCTGGCGCACCCAGGTGCTGGTGGGTGAGTTGCTATAGGGGCGCTGCGGTTTTGTCTTTGAAGCCGCACACTGTTGCCACGCTGCACTGCCAGCATTGAGGTTTGCGCGCCTGGCATACGTAGCGGCCATGCAAGATGAGCCAGTGGTGGGCGTCCACCATGTATTTGGCGGGGATACGTTTGAGCAGCTTCAACTCTACATCCAGCGGGGTTTTGCCCGGGGCCAGTCCTGTTCGGTTGCCCAGGCGAAATAGGTGCGTGTCCACTGCCATGGTGGGCTCTCCAAAGGCCACATTCAGCACCACATTGGCAGTTTTTCGGCCCACACCGGGCAGTGCTTCAAGTGCCTCGCGCGTGCGCGGTACCTGGCCACCGTGCAGGTCAACCAGCATTTGGCAGGTTTGCATCAGGTGGCGTGCTTTGCTGCGGTACAAGCCAATGGTTTTGATGTAAGCCTCCAGGCCATCCAGCCCTAAAGCCAGTATTTTTTGCGGCGTGTTGGCTACTACAAACAATTTACGCGTGGCTTTGTTGACGCCCACGTCGGTGGCTTGGGCCGACAACAGCACGGCGGCCATCAGCTCAAACACCGAGCTGAATTCCAGTTCGGTTTGCGGGTGCGGGTTGGCGGCCTGCAGCGTGGCAAAGAAGGTGTCGATCTTGGTGGCATTCATCGGTGACAATTTACCTCAAACCAACCGCCCTCATGGATTGAAAAAAATGCAATTTGCAGACCGTCTTAACAACGTAGAAACTTCCGCCATTCGCGAGCTTTTTAAACTACTGGGCAAGCCCGGCATTATCAGTTTTGCTGGCGGCTTTCCCGACAGCGCCATGTTTGACGTGGATGGCATTCGCGAAGCTTCCAACAAAGCCCTCACCGAGGAGCCCGGTGCGGCACTGCAGTACGGCGCCACCGAAGGCTATCAGCCACTGCGCGAGCAACTAGCGGCATTCATGCAATCCAAAGGCACGGCAGACATTACGCCAGAGCAACTCATCGTGACCACCGGCAGCCAGCAGGCGCTGGATCTGATTGGCAAAACGATGATCAGCCCCGGAGATAAAGTGATTGTGGAGGGCCCAACGTTCTTGGCCACCATTCAATGTTTTCGCTTGTACGGCGCCGAGATCATTAGCGCGCCGATTGACGGCGAGGGCGTGCAGACTGACACGCTGGAACAACTGATTGCCCAGCACAAGCCCAAGTTCGTGTACCTCATCCCCACCTTTGGCAACCCCAGCGGTGCCCTGTTGAGCGCTGAGCGGCGCAAACAGGTGCTGGAGCTGGCCGTGAAATACCAAACCCTGGTGGTGGAAGACGACCCTTATGGTGATTTGTATTTTGGCGAAGCCCCACCGCCCAGCTTGCTGGCCATGAGTGCGTCGGTACCGGGCAGTCGTGATTTGTTGGTGCACTGCGGATCGCTGAGCAAGGTGTTGAGCCCGGGATTGCGTGTGGGGTGGATGGTTGGCCCAGAGCCTCTTTTGGCCCGCGCCACCATGTGCAAGCAGTTCAGTGACGCGCACACCAGCACGTTTGCCCAAGCCACCGCGGCGCAGTACCTCAAGGCTGGGCGAATGCCCGCCACATTGGCGCATGTGCGAAAAGTCTACGGCGAGCGTGCAATGGCCATGGGCAATGCGTTGCGCAGCGGTTTGGGCGATGCCATCGAATTTGTACAACCCCAGGGCGGCTTGTTCGTGTGGGCACGCCTGACCGGCGCTGGGGGTAAATTGGCTAACGGGGCGGAGTTGGCTAAGCGCGCCATCGATCAGGGAGTGGCGTTTGTGCCGGGCGCGCCTTTTTATGCATCTAACCCCGATCTATCCACCTTGCGCCTGAGTTTTGCGACCGCTGACGTAGCCAAGATTCACGAAGGCATTGGGCGCTTGGCGCAGGCCATCTAGCGCTGCACTTAACCTTATTTCAAACTGCCTGATAAAAACTGCGCTAACCGTTCACTTTTGGGGTGAGCCAGAACCTCGGCTGGGTTGCCTTGTTCTTCGATCAAGCCTTTGTGCAAAAAAATCAGGTGGTTAGAAACCTCGCGCGCGAAGCCCATCTCGTGGGTCACCACCACCATGGTTCGGCCTTCCTGCGCCAGGTTTTTCATAACCTTAAGCACTTCAGAGACTAACTCGGGGTCTAGCGCGCTGGTGGGTTCATCAAACAGCATCACTTCTGGCTCAATGGCCAAAGCGCGTGCAATGGCAACACGCTGCTGCTGGCCGCCGCTCAGGTGGGCGGGGTAGCTGTCCTCTTTGCCCTCTAGCCCTACTTTGGCGAGGTATTTGCGGGCAGTTTCTATGGCTTGATCGCGCGGCATGCCCAGCACATGGGTGGGAGCTTCGATGATGTTTTGCAGCACCGTCATATGGGCCCACAGGTTGAAGTGCTGAAACACCATGGCCAGCTTGGTGCGCATCCTGGCTAGCTGCTTGGGGTTTACCGCATTCAGCTCGCCATTTTTAGTGGGCGCTAGCTGCAACACTTCACCTGCCACGCTGATAGCGCCCTGGTTGGGCTTTTCCAGCATGTTGATGCACCGCAAAAACGTGCTTTTACCTGAGCCAGAGCTGCCAATGATGCTGATGACATCGCCCGCATGGGCCGATAGCGACACGCCCTTGAGCACCTCATTGGAGCCAAAGCGCTTGTGGATGTTGTCAACTTGGAGTTTGAGGGGCTTGGAGTTCATGGTGAAGGGGTAGAGGCTGGCACTTTTTTGGGGTCACGCGGGGCTTATATCGGGCCTATGCGCCCAGGAGTTCACCGGTTCTGAACGCGGTGGCGCCGGCAATCTTGCCAAGTTCCCCACCCGCAGTGACATAACGGTCGCGAATACGGGCGTAAAAAATGCCGTCTACGCCTGCCACCACTTGCTGGGTGGTGCTAGCAAGTGGATCAATCACTTCAGCCACCAACTCGCCAGCCGTCATCATTTGTCCTACTTGTGCTGCAAATACGACGATGCCGGGTGCGGTGGATCGCAGCGTTTCAGAACCCGCCAGCGGTGTTGCTTGTGCCAGTGGCGCAGGAATGGTGGGAGGCGTTGCGCAAGACCACACGCCGAGGACCTGTAAAAAACGTTGCAGCGCGCAAGCGTCTTGCGCAGCCCATGCATGATTCACGTCGGCTTCGCCGCGCAGCTCAATGGTGGTGGCGCAACAGCCTTGTGGCAGTGGTGCGTTAATGCCTTTGGCTTGCAGTGCCTCAGCCAGTTGCCACCAAGCGCCCGACAGGCATTCGTCAAACGGGCCACTACCCGAGTTTTTGGCCAACAAAATGGCGCGGCTGCCAAGCAGGTGGGCTAGTGGAGCCAATTGCGGCCAGCAGGGCTCTTCGGTGTAGAAGTGCATTACGCCTTCACAGTCGCAATGCAGGTCCAGCACGTAGTCGGCGTCATGCGCCAGGGTCAACAAGGTTTTGCGCAGGCTGGCCAGTTCGGTGGTGGGCAACCAGGCCGCCAAGTAATGGCCCATGGCTTGGCGCACCACGCGTACATTGGTGGCTGCATTGCTGCCGACAGCGCTTTTTATTTCCGCAAAAACTTCTTTGGCAAAGTTGGGGTAGTGGCGGTTGAAGTTTTCCGAGGTGTCTAACTCAAACCGACCCATGGGCTTGTGGTCCAAGCGTTGGGCCAAGCCAATTGGATTTGCTACGGGCACCAAAATTACTTCGCCTTGAATCAGCCCTGCTGCATCGGCTGCTTCCAGCAGCGGACGCAGGTGGTGTGCCACCAGCATGCCAGGCAGTTCTTCCGCGTGCAGGCTGGCTTGTATGTACACCTTGGGGCTGGCGCCCGGCGTACCGTAGTGGAAGCTGGTTACGGTTTTTGTGCTGCCTAAGCTGGGGCTTAAGAGTGGGTGGTCAATGCGTTGCATGGTGTGATGCGCCGTTGTGAACATCAGTGCTTGCGCGGGGCAAGGTAGGCCAAGAAATGTTTTTCAGCCACTTTGAATAGTCCAATCAGGCAGAACGACGCTACCAAGTAAATCGCCGCTGCGGCAATGTAGGCTTCAAATGGCAAGTAAAAGTCTGAGTAGACCCGACTGGCCGCAGCCGTTACATCCAGCATGCTGGGCACGGCGCTGGCCAAGCTGGTGCTTTGTAGCATCATGACGACTTCGTTGCTGTAGGCAGGCAGGGTGCGGCGCATGGCACTGGGCAACACCACCCGCAGCATGACCTGAAAGCGGCTCATGCCGAAGGCCTGGGCGGCTTCAATCTCGCCCGCATTGGTTTCGCGAATGGCACCGGCCAGCATTTCGGCGGTGTAGCCTGCGGTGTTCAGGCTAAACGCCAGCGCTGCGCAAAAGAAGGGTTCTTTAAAGTGCGTCCAGGGCCACACGTCGTCCCAGCGGGCCTGAACCCACTCCAACTGGCCAAGACCGTAATAAATCAGATACACCTGAATTAACAGCGGCGTGCCGCGAATGACATAGGTATAGGCGCCAACAATCCAGCGCAGCGGTGCCCAAGGGCCGGTGAGGGCCAGCGCAAACAACAGGGCCAGCACAGCTCCCACGGCCAATGAAGTGAACAGCAAACTTAGGGTGGTGAGAATACCTGTGGCGTACAGCTCCAGGTTTTGGGGCTCAAAAATGACATGCCATTTCATCAGAGCTGCCCCCGTTGGGCGCCCATGCTGTAGCGCGCATTGAGCTTACGCAGCGCATACAACGACACCGATGTGTAGACCAAAAACAGCGCAGCAGTAAATAGAAAAAAGACGAACGGCGAGCGCGTAGCTGCACTGGCTTGTTTGGCCAGGTAGGTCATCTCTTTCAGGCCAATCAAACTCACCAGCGCAGTGGCCTTGATCAGCACCAGCCAGTTATTGGTAAAGCTGGGCAGGGCGTAGCGCACCATTTGCGGAGCGGTTACGCGCAAAAAAGCTTGCGTACGCCCCATGCCAAAGGCCCACGCAGCTTCCATTTGGCCTTTGGGAATGGCCAAAATGGCCCCACGAAACGTTTCGGTCATGTAAGCACCGTAAATAAACCCGATGGTCAACACGCCGGCAAAAAAGGGATTGATGTCAATGGTGCTTTTGCTGCCCATCAACTCCAGCGCATGGTTGATGCCAATGGTGCCGCCATAGAAGACCAACAGCATCACCACCAAATCAGGCACCCCGCGTATCACGGTGGTGTAGGCCGTGGCCAAACCCACCAACACCGGGCGGCCTGACAGTTTGGCTGCCGCACCTATCAGCCCCAAAACAATAGACACCACCAGCGCACACAAGGACACACCCACAGTAAGTAGTGAGCCCTGAAGAATGGCGGTGTAGTAAGAATTCATGGGTGCTTAAAAAAGTACGGCGCGCAGTGGTGCGCGCCGAGGACTTTTTAGCAGGCTAATTACTCGCCGTACACGTCAATGTTGTACTTGGCGAAGTACTTGTCGGCCATGGTTTTATAGCTTCCGTTGCCACGGATGGCTTTAATGGCTTGGTTCAACTCGCCTTTGAGTTTGTCTTCACCCTTGCGCAATGCAATGCCAGCGCCGTAGCCAAAGTACTTGGGTTCTTTCAGGTCAGGGCCCACCAATTCGTATTTGGCACCTTCAGGCTTGGACAAGAAACCACCGGTGACTTCCATGTAGTCAGCCACAGTGCCATCTAAACGGCCAGATTTGATATCCAGGTACACCTGGTCTTGCGCTTCGTAAGAGTTAATCACCACACCAGCAGTCTTGAGTTCACCCAACGCGTATTTCTCTTGAGTGGAACCCTTTAGCACGCCGAGTTTTTTGCCCTTGATGGAGGCAGCGTCGGTAAATTTAACGCCCTTTTTCAGGACGATGCGGCTAGGGGTGTTGTAGTACTTGTCAGTGAAGGCAACTTCCTTTAGGCGGTCGTCTGTGATGGACATCGAGCTGATGATCACGTCGTATTTCTTGGCGTTAAGGCCGGGGATCATGCTGTCCCACACTTGCTCTACGAACTCACATTTGCGTTTGATTTGCTCGCACAAAGCGGCGGCCACGTCCACGTCAAAACCGGTAGGCTTGCCATCGGCGGTTTTGAATGTGAAGGGCTCATACGTGGGGTCAATGGCGACTTTCAAGACCGCTGGCTCAGGTGCTACCACAGCGGCAGGCGCAGATGCTGGCGCAGCCGCGGGTGCTGGAGCGACCTCTTCTTTTTTGCCGCAAGCGACGAGGGCGGATGCAGCTGCTGCGACCAAGAGCAATTTCTTCATAGATTTTTCCTTTGAAGCCCCGCTGAAAGCGGCGGCACGGGTTGATGAATACAAAACACGAATTTTACGGGTTAAGCACAGCAATTTTGGTGCCGCAGCGTACTTCCGGGTTGGGGTTTGTACCGTGATGGACCCTGCATGCCTACCTTTTCGGGCGATGATTAGGGGATGAAACCTATTTGTGTTGCCCTGGTTGGTTACGGCATGGCTGGCCGTGTTTTTCATGCTCCGCTGGTTAGCGGTGTGCCGGGCTTGGTGCTTCACACCATTGTGTCGTCCAAACCGCACGAGGTGCTGGCCGATTGGCCGCAGGTGCGCGTGGTGGCGACGCCTGTGGAGGTCTTGGCCGACCCGACTATTGACGTGGTGGTGATTGCCACCAGTAACGAGAGCCACCACCCGTTAGCGCGCCAGGCTCTGCTGGCGGGCAAGCACGTGGTAGTGGACAAGCCGTGCACGGTCAACCTGGCGCAAACCCGCGACTTGCTGCGGGTGGCAAAAGAGCAGGGCAAAGTGCTCACGGTGTTTCAAAACCGTCGCTGGGATGCCGACTTTTTGGCCCTGCGCAAAGTGCTGGACAGTGGCGAGTTGGGCCGTATTGTGCAGTTTGAGTCGCACTTTGACCGCTACCGCCCAACGGTGCCCGACCGCTGGCGTGAGCAAGACCTGCCCGGCTCCGGCCTGTGGTTTGACCTGGGCGCGCACTTGGTAGACCAAGTGGTGCAGTTGTTTGGTGCGCCGGACGACATATTGGTTGACGTGGCCAACCAGCGCGAGGGGGCGGTGGTCAATGATTATTTCCATGCCCAACTGCGCTACCCCAAGCGCCACCCCGGCTTGCGGGTATTGCTGCATGCTAGCGCGCTGGTGCCCGCTGCGGGGCCTCGGTTTGTGGTGCATGGCACCAAGGGCAGTTTTGTCAAATACGGGCTGGATGTGCAAGAAGATGCGCTCAAAGCCGGTGCCCGCCCACATTTGGACAAGCCCGACGACATGGCTATTTGGGGCAAAGACCCGCAGGTTGGCATGCTCACCATCCACCGCGAGGCGTGGACGCAAACCTCTGCCGCGCCTGATCTGCCGGGCAACTATTTGGTCTATTACGCGCAGTTGCGCGACCATTTACGTGGGCATTTGCACAACCATCCAACCGACCCAGCCACTGCGCCAGCGGTCACCCCAGAGCAAGTGTTGCAAGACATGCAATTGCTGGAATTGGGGCAGCAAAGCGCAGTGGAGGGGCGTTTTGTGGCTTTTTCAACGCCAGTGCCGCAGCCCTATCAATAGCCTTTTAAGGTGCGTTACCAAGGCTAAAACCTTACACTCTAGGGTTACCCCTCGGATTCCCCATGAACGCCCCAGTTGACGTCTCCTTTTTCGCGCGCGCCGCCAAGCCGCTGTCCAGCTACCGCAAGTATTGGGCGGCCCGCTTTGGCACGGCTCCTATGTTGCCCATGAGCCGTGCTGAGATGGACAAGCTGGGCTGGGACAGCTGTGACATTGTGCTGGTCACCGGCGACGCTTATGTGGACCACCCCAGCTTCGGCATGGCCGTCATTGGCCGCATGCTCGAAGCGCAGGGCTTTAGGGTGGGCATCATCGCCCAGCCCGACTGGACCAGCGCAGAGGCCTTCAAGGCCTTGGGCAAACCCAATCTGTTTTGGGGCGTGACCGCGGGCAACATGGATTCCATGATCAACCGCTACACCGCAGACCGCAAAATCCGCAGTGACGACGCCTACACCCCCGGTGACGTGGGCGGCAAACGCCCGGACCGCGCCGCGATCGTCTACAGCCAGCGCTGTCGCGAAGCGTTCAAAGACACCCCCATCATCCTGGGCGGTATCGAGGGCTCCCTGCGCCGCATTGCCCACTACGACTACTGGAGCGACAAGGTGCGCCGCAGCGTGGTGGTGGACGCCAAGTGCGACCTGCTGTTGTACGGCAATGCTGAGCGCGCAATTGTCGAAATCGCCCACCGCCTGGCTGCCAAAGAGCCGGTAGAGCAGA
>JBJOLD010000051.1:0-10890 GCA_046045765.1 Pseudomonadota bacterium
CCCAAATTCACAACTGGGGCAGCCACTTGAGGCAACGACTTGGTTGGAGCCCCCGTGGGGATTGCGGAAGCAGCTACAACTTTAGGAGCAGATGCAGCGGCCAAAACATCACCTTTGGTGATGCGACCGTCTTTTCCAGTACCTGCAACTGAGCCAGCGACCATGCCACTGTCGGCCATGATCTTGGCTGCAGCTGGCATAGCGATACCAGCTTTGGAGTTGCTTGCTACTGCTGCTGCCGTCGGTACCGCAGCAACAACTGCAGTCACAGCTACAGCAGCAGGAGCTGGCGCACCTGCAACGGCTGCAGTATCAATGCGCGCAATCAATTGCTCAGCCAAAACCGTAGCACCATCGGCAACCACGATTTCTACCAAAACGCCGGACGATGGCGCAGGTACTTCCAGCACCACTTTGTCCGTCTCCACATCAATCAGGATTTCGTCTGCCGTGACAGCGTCACCCACTTTTTTCTTCCACTGCAACAAGGTTGCTTCGGCCACAGATTCAGACAACTGTGGCACTTTTACTTCTACGATAGCCATAACAATTCTTTCCTTATTTGGTCAGGACAAAGCCTTTGATTTTTCCGAAAGCACCTTCCACCAGAGCTTTTTGCTGCTCTTGGTGCAAGTGCGAATAGCCCACTGCAGGCGATGCAGATGCGGCGCGACCGGAGTAACCCAGCTTCTGTCCATCCAGCATGTTTTCATGAATGTAGTGCTGCACAAAGAACCAGGCGCCCTGGTTTTGAGGCTCGTCTTGGCACCACACTACATCCGTAGCGTTAGGGTATTTTTTTAGCTCTGTCGCGAAAGCTTTATGCGGGAAGGGATACAGCTGCTCGATGCGAACGATAGCCACATCGTCCAGCCCTTTTTCCTCGCGCTTTTTAACCAAGTCGTAATACACCTTGCCAGAGCAAGCCACCACACGCTTTACCTTGTCCGTCTTGAGTACCTTATTCTCAGGAATAACGGTTTGGAACGCCCCTTTGGTAAATTCGCTCAAGGGCGATGAAGCGTCCTTGGCGCGCAAGAGCGACTTGGGCGTCATGATGATCAAAGGCTTGCGCAGGTTACGCACCATCTGGCGACGCAGCAAGTGGAAGATTTGGCTCGCTGTTGTGGGTTGGCACACCTGCATATTGGTGTCCGCACTGAGCTGCATGAATCGCTCCAAGCGTGCTGAGCTGTGCTCGGGCCCTTGGCCTTCATAGCCGTGTGGCAGCATCAAAGTGATGCCATTCACACGACCCCACTTCACCTCGCCAGATGCAATGAACTGGTCAATCACAACCTGCGCGCCGTTGGCAAAGTCGCCAAACTGCGCTTCCCAAATGACCAAGGTGTTGGGGTCATTGGATGCGTAGCCATATTCGAAACCAAGAACAGCTTCTTCCGAAAGAATGGAGTCAATAACAACAAACGGTGCTTGGTTATCAGCCACATTTTGCAAGGGCACATAGGTGCCAGCATCCCATTTTTCACGCGCTTGGTCGTGAACAACAGCATGACGGTGTGTAAATGTGCCCCGACCGCAATCCTCTCCCGACAAACGCACTGGGTAACCGCTGGCCACCAGCGACGCAAATGCCATGTGCTCGCCCATGCCCCAGTCCACATTCACATCACCACGGCCCATTGCGGCCCGGTCGTCGTACACCTTCTTCACCAATTGGTGTGGGTTAACGCTGGCGGGAATGGTAGTCAAGCGCTCAGACAGGCGTTTCCATTCCGTTAATGGAATAGCAGTGTCGCCAGCATCAGTCCACTTTTTACCCAAGAAAGGCGACCAATCAACAGCGTACTTGCTTTTGAAGTTGGTCAATATTGGGTCTACTGTGTGTTTGCCAGCATCCATCGCCGCGCGGTAGGCCTTAACCATGTCGTCACCCAATGCGGCACCAAGCCCTTGGGTAGCCAACTTGTCCGCATACAACTTACGGGTGCCGGGGTGGGCACTAATCTTTTTGTACATCAGCGGCTGGGTCAGGCTAGGCGTGTCTTGCTCGTTGTGGCCCAATTTGCGGAAGCAAGTAATGTCCACCACCACGTCCTGGCGGAATTCCATACGGAACTCCAATGCCAGTTGGGTTGCCAGAACCACAGCTTCTGGATCGTCACCATTCACGTGCAACACGGGGGACTCCACCATCTTCACGATATCCGTACAGAACGCGCTGGAGCGCATATCGCGTGGGTCAGACGTGGTGAAACCAATTTGGTTGTTGATGATGATATGCACCGTGCCGCCCGTGGTGTAACCACGGGTCTGAGCCAATGCCAAAGTCTCTTGGTTAACGCCTTGGCCGCCGAAGGCGGCATCACCGTGCACCAGAACCGGGAGCACCTGGCTGCCAGTAGGATCTCCACGGCGATCCATACGCGCACGTACTGAACCTTCAACCACAGGGTTCACAATTTCCAAATGCGATGGGTTGAACGCCAATGTCAAGTGCACTGGACCACCCAAAGTGGAGACGTCTGAACTAAAACCTTGGTGATACTTAACGTCACCAGATGGCAGCTCTTCCGGCGCAGTGTGATCAAACTCCGCAAACAAATCCGCAGGCATCTTGCCCAGGGTGTTTACCAACACGTTCAAGCGACCACGGTGGGCCATGCCAATCACAATTTCTTGAACACCCTTGGCGCCGGCTTGCTGAATCAGCTCGTCCATAGCCGCAATGAAGCTCTCGCCGCCTTCAAGTGAGAAGCGCTTTTGGCCCACATATTTAGTGTGCAAAAACCGTTCTAGCCCTTCAGCTGCGGTCAGGCGGTCCAGAATGTGCTTTTTCTTATCGGCATTGAACTGGGGCTTGCTGCGTGAAGCCTCCAGCTTTTGCTGCCACCAACGCTTTTGATTTTGGTCGGTGGTGTACATGTACTCCACGCCAATGGTGCCGCAGTAGGTTTCACGCAGCGCATTCATCAGTTCACGCAAAGACATGCTGTCTTTACCGAAAAATGTGTTGCTGATGTTAAACACTGCCTCTTGGTCAGCATCGCTAAAGCCATAAAAGGACAGCTCGAGCTCTGGGATGTTGTCGCGCTCTATACGCTTCAGAGGGTCCAGATCGGCCCAACGGGCGCCCACGTTGCGGTACGCAGCAATCAACTGCTGGACTGCAGTGCGTTTGCGGCCCATCTCTGGATCGGAGCTGGCTTGCACTACCCGGGTACCGCCTGCCTTGGCGCGTTCCGCGAAGGCATTGACAACGGGCAAATGGGCTACGTCTTTGGCACTGCTACCATCAACGGCAGGAACGTGCTGCAGGGCATCAAAGTAATCGCGCCATGAATCGGGAACGCTGCCTGGATTGGCAAGGTAGTTTTCGTACATCTCTTCGACGTACGGCGCATTACCGCCAAATAAATAGGTATTGTTTTGATACGCCTGGTAGACAGATGCGTTTGGGGTCGCCCCGGGGGACGTTGTTTCACTCATATTCCGCTGACCTCCGTTCCCCTTGAGGGAACATTAGCTGGTTAAAGCTGTTAATTAACCTTCCGCGACACGGCTGAACCGATTTGCGGATGCGACTGTGGCATGGGAAGGGCCTAAATTGCGTTGTGGATTGTGCCACTGAATTGCGCATACTAAAAGAAACAAGCTGTTGCGATGTGCAGATGACAGACATCAAACACCAGCAAGATCCTTGATTTGTTGAAGCGCTGCGGGGTCTTCCATGGTGGTCAAATCACCGGGATCACGCCCCTCGCACACGGCCTGAATAGCCCGACGCAGCAATTTTCCGCTTCGTGTTTTGGGCAAAACAGAAACAAACCGCACGCGCGCTGGCCGACCCACTGCGCCAATGGTGTTATCCACAACTTTCATGACCTCGGCTTCCAGTTTCAAGCGCGCTGCATCGTCTACCAACCCGGATGCATCTTTAACAATGGCAAAAGCCATAGCCACCTGCCCTTTCAATTGATCTGCTACGCCGACCACTGCCACCTCGGAAATATTAGGATGACCGGAAATAGCCTCCTCAATCTCGCGGGTGCCCAACCGATGACCCGCAACGTTGATCACATCGTCGGTACGCCCCAAAATGAAGAAGTACCCGTCCTCGTCGCGTACACCCCAGTCAAAAGTGCTGTAAACCGTTTTCCCAGGAATGCTGGTCCAGTAAGTTTTGACGAATCGTGCATCGTCCTGCCACACGGTTTGCATGCAGCCAGGTGGCAACGGACCTTCGATTGCTACCACACCCTTTTGGCCAGGTCCAGTCAATTCTTCGCCAGTGTTCTCGTCAATCAGCTTCACGTCATAGCCGTACATAGCGACCCCGGGACTACCGAATTTGCTAGGCGCTTTTTCAATACCATTAGCGATACTTAAAATTGGCCAACCAGTTTCGGTCTGCCAATAATTGTCGATGATGGGTTTACCCAGGCTTTTGCTAATCCACTGAGCGGTGGGTTCATCCAGTGGCTCACCAGCCAAAAAAAGTGCACGCAAGCTGGACAAATCATATTTGGACAGCAGCGCTGGATCTTGTTTTTTCAGCACACGCACAGCAGTAGGTGCACTGAACATCACAGTAACTTTGTACTTTTCGACCAAGCTCCACCAGATTCCACCATCAGGACGTGTGGGCAATCCCTCGTACATGATGGTCGCCATACCGGCAATCAGTGGGCCGTAGATGATGTAGCTATGGCCAACTACCCAGCCGATATCGCTAGTAGAGAAAAAAGTTTCCCCCGCATTGCCACAAAAAATATGCTTCATGCTGGCAGCCAAGGCCACGGTGTAACCGCCCGTATCGCGCTGCACGCCTTTAGGCTTGCCAGTAGTGCCGCTGGTGTAAAGGGTATAACTTGGGTGGGTGGAATCTACCCACTCGCACGGAACCACAACATTCAGATGTTTTTCGCGTAAAGCCTCCCATAGGTGATCTCGGCCCGCTACCAAATTCATAGCGGCGAGTCCGCGATACACCATCAAGACGGCGGCCGGTTTGTGGCTTGAGGTTGCTATGGCTTCGTCAAGCAAAGGCTTGTACTCGACCACCTTGCCGCCGCGCGAACCGGCTTCGGCACTGACAATCACCACTGGCGAAGAGTCTTCAATACGAGACGCCAGCGAACCTGCAGCAAATCCACCAAAAACGACCGAATGAATGGCTCCGATGCGTGCACAAGCAAGCATTGCAAAAGCAGCCTCGGCAATCATGGGCATATAAATCAGGACACGATCACCTTTTTTGACACCCAGCTCCAACAAACTGGCTGCCATGCGTTGCACTTCTAAGTGCAATTCAGAAAATGAGTAAACCTTTTCTAAATTGGTTTCTGTAGACACAGCAATAAGCGCCGCTTGGTCCGCGCGGTCTTTGAGATGCCGATCGACAGCGTTGTGGCACAAGTTCGTGGTGCCCCCAACAAACCAGCGCGCAAAGGGTGGATTGTTGTAGTCGCACACTCGTTGGGGCGCAGACTTCCAATCCACCAGTTGAGCTTGTTCAGACCAAAAACCATCACGGTCTTGGATTGAACGACGATGAAAATCTGCATACGCGGTCATGTAATGTCTCCGTTCGAGCCGTTAAAACTGAATTCATAATTATGGATAAGCAACTTGCAACAAGCTGACTCTCGAACTACAAAATACAGTTAAGTGCTGTTTCAGCGATCACAAAAGACAGGCAAGCCCGCAAAATCGGTAGATACTTTTTCGCTCAAATCACAGCTACTTGATAAAGCTTTGAACCTCTTTAAATGCCGCGTGTTCTGCGCTTCGTAACCACTCAAACGCAACCATCTCAGTAGTTACCAGCTCTACGCCGGCACCAGCTAGGCGGTCAAATGCAGCATCACGATTGCGTTCTGTGCGCGAACTGCAGGCATCCGTTACTACCCACACATCGAACTCATCCTCCAGCAAATCGAGCGCTGTCTGCAGCAAGCAAATATGCGCCTCGCAACCGGCCAGCACTATCGTTTCGCGCCCCTCAGGACTCGCTTTTTGTAGATGTTTTGGTAGGCTGCGGGCATTCCCCTGCACCGGCTTGGCCGCTGGCTTGAGCAATTCGCTCAACCCCTCCTCCACCGCGCTGAATTGCATTTTTGCCAACAACTTGACCTGGCTTGTTTGCAATGTGCTTCGAATTGAATCCACAGTAGCGCCTAGTTTGGACGGGTTTTGTTCGGTCAAAAATACCGGCACCTTTAGCGCAGAAGCCATTTTTGCCAGGCGAACCGCATTACCAATGACTGCTTCGAAGTCAACCATTACGGGCATTAGCCGGCTTTGGTAATCAATCAACACCAACTGCGAATCTTCTAAATCTAACAACATGCCATAGCCTCCAAAAATGATGCCGTGAGCATAACCAGTTGAACCACAGCGGTCGGGAATAGCCGCGGTCCACCACTAAAAAGACATGGGGGGAAATGAATTTAATCTTTTTAAATCAAGGCCTTACGTACCTTTGAGAATACAGAAAACTTGACACATCTGTCTGATGGCTATAAGCTCGATTGGATGCGTTTTTCGGTTTTTTTGATTGTTCTTACCTTTGCGACAGCCACCGCCGCCGCACCTGAGGCCGAGCCAAGCAACACCAATTCACTTTTTAAAGACATTAACGCGCTTCATCGAATTGGTGAAGCCAGTAGCATTGTTGAGGCAAAGGCCTCTGAGCTGGTGGTTAGTGCACTGGGGTTCCTGGGCGTGCCCTATCGCCGTGGAGGCAGCAACGCAGAAACCGGGTTCGATTGCAGCGGATTTGTGCGGGCTATATATGAGCAAACTGCAGGACTTATTTTGCCTAGGCGCGCCGATCAACAGGCCGCTGCAACTGAAAAAATCGATAAATCAGACTTACAACCGGGAGACTTGGTATTTTTCAACACCATGCGACGCGCGTTTAGCCACGTAGGTATTTACGTTGGAAACGGAAAGTTCATCCACGCCCCCAAACCTGGAGCACAGGTACGGGTAGAGGACATTGGCATCTCTTATTGGGCCAATCGCTTTGATGGTGCACGTAGAGTACCCGGTGCAGAACCTATAACCACTGTCCCTCAGCAATAAGCTGCGGGCGCAAATTCATGCCATTTTCAAAGTTGGGCTTAGCGCCCACATTCCTGGTCGCGTTACAGCGGACCGGTTTAACAATCCCTACGTCAATACAAACTGCAACAATACCGATTATCTTGAGCGGTACTGACGTCGTTGCTAAAGCCCAAACAGGCTCTGGAAAAACCCTGGCCTACGGGCTCGCGCTACTCCAGAACTTGACCGCAGGGCCTGCCAACTCCAAGAGATATCCACGTGCGCTGGTGCTGGTACCCACACGAGAGCTGGCCATTCAGGTGAGCGAAAGCCTTCGCCGAATTACTAGCCAATTGCCGCAAGCACTAAAAGTTAGCGTCATTTTTGGCGGCGTATCCATCAACCCTCAAATGATGGCGATGCGAGGCGGGACAGATGTATTGATTGCAACACCTGGCCGCTTGCTTGATCTCATGAGCCGCAATGCTCTCACGCTTAGCAACGTCAATATGCTGGTGTTGGACGAGGCAGACCGCTTATTGGACATGGGTTTCAATGAAGAACTGCACAGCCTGCGGGCCCTACTTCCAGCCACGCGCCAAAGCCTGTTTTTTTCGGCCACTTTTCCGACCAGTGTCACAGCGCTTACCCAGACGTGGTCGGTCAACCCCACTTTTATTGAAATAGACGACGCAGCGCATGAACAGCCAGACATCGCTCAGCGCGCCATTGCGGTGGATACCGGCCGGCGCACCCAACTGCTGCGCCATTTGATTCAAGATCATCACTGGAAGCGAACTTTGGTGTTTGTAGCCACTAAGCACGCTGCTGAAATCGTGGCTGACAAACTGCGCAAGGCCCGGATCTATGCTGAGCCATTCCACGGGGAGTTGAGCCAAGGCAAGCGCAACCAAGTGCTGTCAGACTTCAAGGCGTCCCGCCTCAAAGTAGTTGTAGCAACAGACATGGCTTCTCGCGGACTGGACATTGCGGAGTTGCCTGTCGTTGTTAATTTCGACCTTCCGCGGTCATCCGACGACTACACACATCGCATTGGTCGAACAGGCCGCGCGGGGGAAGCCGGCCTGGCCGTGAGTTTCGTTACAGCGGCTACGCAGGCACATTTCCACTTGATAGAAAAACGCAACAGCATTCATTTAAACCTTGAAACCGTGGTCGGTTTTGAACCCACAGAGGTCGCCCCGGCACCCAACTCTGGCGGAATAAAAGGCACCCGGCCCAATAAAAAAGACAAATTGCGGGCACAAGCTGCTGCACAGGCGCTCCCAGCAGATACACCTTTGCAATAGATTTTGAATGCAGACCTCAAAGTGAGGTCTGCTCATCACAATAAAAAAGCTGATAGTTCTACCGATGAAAACCAATCTAGACCACATTGTTGTTGTTGCCAACACTCTGGAGCAAGGCGTGCAATGGTGTGAGGCAACCCTGGGTATAACACCTGCACCAGGTGGTGAACATGCCCAATTTGGAACACACAACCGACTTTTCAAAATTGCAACGCCAGCACATCCGATGGCCTATTTCGAAATTATTGCGATTCAGCCACACGCAAAAGGCCCAGCCAATCCCCATGCCAAGCGCTGGTTTGATATGGACGACCCATTGCTTAAAGCTGCAGTTGCCAAAGAACCTCGCCTGGCGCACTTCGTAGTGAATACACAGGATATGAATGGCGCTCGCATTGCTCTCAAAAATCAAGGCATTGACCCCGGCACTGCAATGCACGCCAGCAGGCATTCCAGAAAAGGCGTACTGCATTGGCAAATTACGATTCGCGAAGACGGAAAGCGGCTTTTTGATGGCGCCTTGCCTGCGTTGATTCAATGGGGCAAACCCGATGAAGTTGATCCCATGCGGCTGCATCCGCGCAACAGCCTTCCACGCTCCAGAGTGACGTTGCAAAGCCTCGTTATTGCACATCCCACGGCACCCAAACTGCAAGCAGCTTATGACTCTATTGGCTTGGCAGATATAGGTATTACCCACGGCGATGCAAACATCATTGCCACATTAAAAACCCCCAAGGGCATAGTTACTCTGCATAGCCGTGTTGGCTAGGTACTGTGGCAGGCTCCCCAAGCCCACTTACCCAAAAACAACCACAAGGGAAAGTCCTTAGCCCTGGACAGTGACCCATAGCGTATTGTTCAACACTGCTTGTTACACGTGGCTAAACGCATGAGAATCATCAAACCGGTTGGATGGGTCTTGGCAATGGGCGTGCTTGCTCACAGTGCGCAGGCGCAAAGCACTTTGGACCTGGTACAAGCCGAACAACAGCTGCGCAGTGGCAAAGGTCAGCAGGTCTACGAAACCCTTCTAGCGCATGAATTTGCCGAGGCTGGTAATCCGGATTTTGATTATCTGCTGGGAGCTTCGGCGCTGGAGGCGGGCTATGCGGACCGCGCCACGTTAGCACTGGAGCGCGCTCTTGCAGTCACCCCCAACCACGGCGCAGCTCGCCTGGACATGGGGCGCGCCTACTTCGCGCTGGGAGATATGCAGCGCGCGCGCGAACAATTGACGCTGTCGCAAACGCTTAATCCACCTGCAATCGCGCGCGCGGTCATTGACCAGTATCTCGCTGCCATCAAAGCAAAAGAAGCTGCAGCTGCGACCCGTACCAACGCTTATATAGAAATGGGTGCTGGCAGCGACAGCAATGTCACCCAAGGCCCTATTAACAACACGGCGTTTCTACCTGCTTTTGGGGCCAACTTCACCATGAACGAAGCCAACCAGAAAAAAGCAGCCGACTTTGGGCAGTTGAACCTGGGCGTAGAGGTAACGCACACCCTGGATGAGAACCGCGCTCTGTACGCCGGGGTTGACGCCAAGTGGCGCGCCCACAATAACGCCACGAACTACGACAACACCGCACTCGACCTACACGGTGGCATGCAGTGGACGAACGAGCGCGACACCTGGCGCGCAGGTCTGGGTCTGAACGACTACACCCTAGCCCAGCAGCCCTACCGGCAGATCTACTCTTTAGGAGGCGAGTTTCACCGTGCACTAACGCCCCGCAAGCGACTGACGATATATAGCCAGTACGCAGCCATACATTACCTGCCGGAAGCGCAACGCAACAACGATGTGAATCAATGGACCACAGGGGCCGGATTGACGACCCAGCTGCATGCCGCCGTGCCAACTTTGCTCAGCTTGTCAGCTTATCTGGGGCAAGAAACCGGGGCCAAAGCCAGTCTGGTGCGTGTTGACGGTGACAAAGCTTTTCTGGGCCTGCGCGCCACCCTGCAATGGGCGTGGCGCGCCGACCTGGACTTGGTTGCCTCTGCCGGGGCGCAAAGCGGCAGCTACCAGCGAACTAATTTACTCTATCAAATCAATCGTACCGATACCGTCTATGAGGCTGCCATCAGTGCGGTGTGGCGCTGCGCACCCGCATGGAGCGTCAAACCCCATTTAAGTTGGCTGCGTAACAGCTCCAACTTGTCCGTCAACGACTACGAACGTGTGGAAGCGGCGGTGGTACTGCGCCGTGATTTCTAAAGGAAATTTGCCATGAAAAAATTAACTTGGAGCGTAGGTGTACTACTCACAGTATGGTGGTCAGTAGCACTGGCCGACTCGGGTAAATTCCAGTTTGTACACGGTGACGTCACCCTCACTCGCGCCAACGGCAGCCGCTTAGTTCCGAGTAAAGGTGACCTGCTAGCAGAAGGCGACGTTATTGCAACCGGGGCGCAGGCTCAAGCCCAGTTCGTAATGAGCGACGGTGGGCTGATATCCATGCGCCCGGACAGCCGCATGCGCATTGACCAGTTCCGCTTCAATGGAAAAGCCGACGGTTCCGAGCGAGGCGTTTTTGGCCTGCTCCAAGGAGGTTTCCGC
>JBJOLD010000063.1:0-2923 GCA_046045765.1 Pseudomonadota bacterium
TGTTGGATGCCAAGCAGTGCGCTTCTCTGCTCTCAAAGGTGTTGGAACTCGCTGGTCAGCTGGATGTATTTCACGCCAACGCGGGTCTGTATGTGGGGGGCGACCTGGTGGACGCCGACCCCGACGCCATCGACCGCATGCTCAACTTGAACGTGAATGTGGTGATCAAGAACGTGCACAACGTGCTGCCCCACATGATTGAGCGCGGCGTGGGCGACATCATCGTCACCAGTTCGCTGGCAGCGCACTTTCCCACCCCGTGGGAGCCGGTGTATGCCTCGTCCAAGTGGGCCATCAATTGCTTTGTGCAGACCGTGCGCCGCCAGGTGTTCAAGCACGGCATTCGCGTGGGTTCCATTTCGCCTGGGCCTGTGATTACCTCGCTGCTGGCCGACTGGCCGGCCGAAAAATTGGCAGAAGCCAAGGCCAATGGCAGCCTGCTCGAAGCCTCTGAAGTGGCCGACGTGGTGCTGTTTATGCTGACCCGCCCACGCGGCATGACCATCCGCGACGTGGTGATGATGCCCACCCAATTTGATCTCTGACCCGCCATTTTTTAGGCCCAACCTGACCTAACCATGCACACCATTCTTCACCTCGGACTGGGCTCGTTCCACCGCGCACACCAAGCGCTCTACATCCACCAACTGCGACAGACGGGCGACACCCGCTGGTCCATCACCGGTGGCAACTTGCGACCCGACATGCTGGACACCATGGCGGCTTTGCAGGCCCAAGGCGGCGCCTACACGCTGGAAACCGTCACGCCCCAGGGCGAGCGCAGCTACACACGCATCGAATCTATTCAAAAGGTGATTCCCTACCAAGACGATTTGTTGCTGCTGATTGCCGTGGGTGCTGACCCCACCACACGCATCATCTCGTTCACCGTGACCGAGGCCGGCTACTACCTGGATGCCAAGAACCAGCTGGATTGGGCGGCCTTTGCCGACCTGCGTGCTGACCTGGATGCAGTTAAAAAGGGGCTGGCCGGTCACACCGTTTACGGCGGGCTGGTCAGCATCCTGCGTGCGCGCATGCAGGCTAATGCGGGCGCCGTGACGCTGATGAACTGCGACAACCTGCGCCACAACGGCGAGCGCTCACGCGGTGGCCTGCTGCAGTTTATTGATGCGTTGGGCGATGCTGCACTCAAGACCTGGGTGGAACACAACACCTGCAACCCCAATGCCATGGTTGACCGCATCACGCCGCGCCCTACGCCCGATGTGGCCGAGCGCGTCAAAGCCGCCACGGGCTGGGACGACCGGGCAGCCCTGATGGGTGAGAGCTTTATCCAGTGGGTGATCGAAGACCACTTCATTGCGGGCCGCCCCGAGTGGGAAAAAGTTGGCGTGGAAATGGTGACCTCGGTGGATGCCTATGAAGAGGCCAAAATCCGCCTGCTCAACGCCACCCATAGCTGCATTGCCTGGGCTGGCACCTTGGTGGGCTACACCTACATCCACGAAGGTACGCACGATGCGGCCATTCGCCAGTTTGCGTTTGACTACGTGACCGACGACGTAATTCCTGTGTTGGACACACCAGAAAAACCCAGCCCGCTGAACCTTGCCGATTACCGCGACGTGGTGCTGGACCGCTTTGGCAACCCCGCCATTGCCGACACCAACCAGCGTGTGGCCATGGACGGTTTCTCCAAGATACCGGGCTTTATTGCCCCTACGATTCGTGAGCGACTTGCGCGCGGCGAATCGATTGCCAGTGTGGCCATGTTGCCCGCCTTGTTTTTGGCCTATTTGCAGCGCTGGCACGCAGGGCAAATTGCCTACACCTACCAAGACCAGGCCATGGATGCAGCCAATGCCCACGCCATGTGCGAGGCCGCCGACCCCATTGCCGCGTTTTGTGCCGATGCACCCTTGTGGGGGCCAATGGCCAACGATCCAAGATTGGTTAGTGCCATGCGTACGGCCTATGCGCGGGTGCAACAGTTTGTGGCGCAACATCCATCCGCGAAATGAGCATGGCCATGGCTTCGGTGGTAGTGTCTGGTCCTGCGTTCAAACTCTGATCACTCGTCCATGTCCGCCATCAAGCCCCGCCAACTAAAACCCGAGCTAGAGCACGACTACAGTCGCTCGCCCGAGCTGGGCTACGAGCGCCCGGACGAGGTGGGCATGATCCGCTGCCTTTCGCACGGTTTTCCCACGCCGCTGGCGCGCTGGCATTACCACGACGAATACGAGTTGCACCTGATCACCGCCACATCCGGCAAGGCTTTTGTGGGCGACTGGATAGGCCAGTTTCAGCCCGGCCATTTGGTACTGACCGGCCCGCGCCTGCCGCACAACTGGGTCAGCATGGACCTGCCCGAAGGCGGTGTGCCCGAGCGGGATTTGGTGATTCAGTTTTCGCACACCCCGTTGGAAGAAAGCAGCCATCACATTCCTGAGTTGCGTGCGGTGTTGCCCCTGCTGGAGCGTGCCAAGCACGGTATTGAATTTTTTGGTCTGCATCCTTTTGCCGTAGATCTATGGCACCGCGTCAAGGCCGCGCATGGATTAGCTCGATTTGGCATTTTTTGTGAATTTTTGAGCGCGCTGGCGCAGTGCAAGGACTATCGGCTGCTGTCCAACGCGCAAATCCAAAGTGTGGATAACGATGCGCAGCTAGACCAGATCAACGTGATCCTGAACCGCATCACCAACAACCTGACTGAAGCCATTTCCGCCGCCGATTTGGCGCGTGAGCTGGATATGACCGAGAGCAAGTTTTCCCGCTTTTTCAGGCGCGCTACAGGCAATACGTTTACTGACTTTGTGAACCATGTGCGCATCAACCGGGCTTGCCAGTTTCTGATGGAGTCGGACCGCCAAATCACTGATATTGGCTACGAAGTTGGCTTTAACAACATTGCCAATTTCAATCGGCGGTTCTTAGACATCAAAGGCCTGACGCC
>JBJOLD010000068.1:0-2925 GCA_046045765.1 Pseudomonadota bacterium
GGCCAGCACCGGTTGTGCTGTGGGCATAGGCGGCCCCTCGCGCGACATGATGATTAAAAAGGCCACGCCCAAGGGGGCTACCGGGCGCGTGTATGGCTTGGTGTATTCGGGGCTGGACACCGGCTTTGCTATTTCGCCCGTGGTGTTCGGCGCGCTGATGGACCGGGGCCAGTACGGCGCCACACTACTGGGTGCAGCGGCGGTGCTGTTGCTCAGTGTGGTGGCAGCGCTGGGTGTGGGGCAGCGCACTGCGCGATAGGGCTCGGCACAATGGAGCACATGACACACTCTCCTGCCCCGCAAATTGCCGGCCACCTGTTGGTGCAATGCCTTGTTGAACAAGGCGTAACCCACGCCTTCGGTGTGCCTGGCGAAAGCTACCTGGCGGTACTGGATGGCTTTCACCGCTACCGCGACCAGATTCAGTTTGTGACAAATAGGCAGGAGGGCGGTGCCGCCTTCATGGCCGAGGCCGTGGGCAAGCTCACCGGCCGCCCCGGCGTGTGTTTTGTGACCCGCGCGCCGGGTGCTACCAATGCCAGCATTGGCGTGCACACCGCGTTTCAAGACTCCACGCCCATGGTGCTGCTGGTGGGTGACGTGGCCAGCGAACAGCGTGACCGCGAAGCGTTTCAGGAAATGGACTACCGCGTCATGTTTGGCCCCAGCACCTTGGGCATGGCCAAGCGGGTAGAGCGCATTGACGACGCAGCGCGCATCCCCGAGTACATTGCCCGCGCCTTTGCCACCGCCATGAATGGCCGCCCCGGCCCGGTGGTACTGGTGCTGCCCGAAGACATGCTGACCCAAGTGGTGCTGCCCAACCCAGCTACGGGTAAGTTGCCCCAACCGCTGCCTCGCGTAGAACCAATTGATGCCTGGAGTGACCCGGGGGCCTTGCGCAGCTTGCGTGAGCTGCTATTAAAAGCAGAGCGCCCGTTTGTCATTGCCGGTGGCGGTGGGTGGACACCACAGGCTGCGCAAGCCTTGCAGCGTTTTGCAGAAAACTGGCGTTTGCCGGTGGGCAACGCGTTTCGGTTTCAGGACACGTTTGACAACTTTCATCCGCAGTACGCGGGCGATGTGGGCATCGGCATCAACCCTGCGCTGGCTAAACGCATCAAGGAAAGCGACCTGATCATCGCCATCGGCCCGCGCCTTGGCGAGATGACCACAGGTGGCTACACGTTGCTGCAAGCGCCCAAAGCGGCGCAAACGCTGGTGCACATCCACGCCAGCGCCGAAGAACTCAACCGCGTCTACCAGGCCGACTTGGCTATCCACGCCAGCATGCGCGCCGCAGCCCGCTCGCTGGAAGTGCTAACAGCCCCGGTGAGCTTGCCGTGGGAGAGCTGGACGCAAGGCTGCAACGCCGACTACCTGGCCAACCTGCAGCCCAGCACCATCAAAGACCTGCCAGCGGACAACGAGCGCGGTTTGGTGGATATGCCTCGTGTGATTGACTTGCTGCAAAAGCACTTGCCAAGTGATGCCGTGTTGACCAACGGCGCGGGAAACTTTGCCAGCTGGCTGCACCGCTTTTACCGCTACACCGGCTTGGCCAGTGGCCACAAAACCCAGCTGGCCCCCACCAATGGCGCCATGGGCTATGGCGTGCCAGCGGGCATTGCAGCCGCCATCACCACTGGAAGATGCGCTTTCACCATTGCTGGCGATGGCGATTTTTTGATGAACGGACAAGAGCTGGCTACCGCCGTGCAGTATGGCGTCAAAACCATCATTCTGCTGCTCAACAACGGCATGTACGGCACCATTCGCATGCACCAAGAACGCGAATACCCGCAGAATGTGGCTGGCAGCAATTTAGACAGCCCCGACTTTGCTGCTTTGGCTCGTGCCTATGGCTACGCAGGCGTGACGGTCCGCCGGGCAGATGCATTTGAAGCTGAACTACTGGCGGCTTTGACACGTACTCAGGGTACGGTGATCGAAGTGATGCTTGACCCAGAACTGATCACCACGCGCGTTTCGCTGACGGCGCTGACACAGGCTGCTCTTCACAAGCCTATGCGTTTCGGTCACTAATTATTTTTTGCTTTTTTTTGCTGCCTTGGATGCCGCATGTTTGGCGGCGGATTTTTGGTTGTACGCCTTGGTCCTGTTTTCCATGCGTTGCTGTGTCGCAGTCTTGGCGCTTGCCGGCGCACTGATCGTGAGCATGGGGGCTGCAAGGATAGCTGCTGAGCAGAAGGCTGCAATGAATTTCGTCATGAATAGTTCCCTTTAGGTGATGGTTTGGAGCGATATGGTAAACCGTTTGCTAAACTATAAAAAAAGCCTCTTGCGAGGCCTTTTTAGGTTCAAGCAGTGCTTGATTACTTGAGGTGTTTGCCGATTAGGCCAGCCATCTCGAACATGGACACTTGGGCTTTTTCGAAAACCGCTTTTAACTTGACGTCAGCATTGATCATGCGTTTGTTAGTCGCGTCTTGCAGTTTGTTTTTCTTAATGTAAGTCCACAATTTACTCACCACTTCAGTGCGTGGCAGTGGGCTGGCGCCCACTACGGCCGCCAATGCGGCGCTGGGCGTCAAGGCCTTCATGAAAGCTGCGTTGACGGTGCGTTTTTTGGCAGGTGCTGCGGCTTTAGTAGCGGGTGTTGCAGCTTTTTTCGCTGGGGCAGCCTTCTTTGCTGGCGCAGCAGAAGCGACTTTCTTTGCTGGAGCAGCGGCCTTTGTGGCGGGTGCTACTTTTTTTGCTGGAGCAGCTTTTTTCGCCGGAGCTTTTTTTGCAGTTGCCATGATTGATTGTCCTTGTGGAAGTTGGTTAATCACCAGCGAAAAACTGCTTCTCCACCGGTATGCCGGATGCTACTGGAGAAAAAGCGGGTTTCCTAGGGCGGAAACGCTTTTTTCGCTGGGGAGTGTGGTTTTTTTTATTGGAAAATGCGCCTATTTGCACAAA
>JBJOLD010000152.1:0-6788 GCA_046045765.1 Pseudomonadota bacterium
CACGACGTGAATAAGAAAAGATACGTCGCACCGATATTCTGTATAGACCAAAAGCCAAACCATGAACTCAACACGTAGTCCCGTCTCGTCCCTGCCCATTACGATTGACGGCGTAACGAAAACTTATGAATCTGTTACAGCTCTTTCGAATGTCGAACTCGGGATCAGGAGTGGCGAATTTATGACTCTGCTAGGGCCGTCTGGTTCGGGGAAGACAACACTTCTAATGGTTTTAGCCGGCTTCATTCGTCCCGACCATGGCTCGGTGAAGTTTGGTGATGAAGAGGTCGTTTTGAAAGCGCCCCATCTTCGCGGAGTGGGGATGATGTTTCAAAATTACGCTCTTTTTCCTCACATGAGCGTTGAGGCAAACATTGGTTACCCCTTGAAAATTCGAGGTGAGGATCATCGCACCATTAAGAAGAAAGTAGACGAGGTCTTGGAAATAGTTCAGTTGGCCGGTTATGGACGTCGACGCATATCAGAATTGTCGGGTGGCCAACGTCAACGCATTGCACTCGCTAGGGCAATCGTGTTTAAGCCAAAAATTCTTCTTATGGATGAACCACTCTCGGCGCTTGACAAGAATCTCCGAGAACTCATGCAACTGGAGTTGCGGTCGATGCATGAAAGGCTCGGTATGACTACGGTGCTTGTTACGCACGATCAGAGGGAGGCGCTAACTATGTCCGATCGAATTGCGGTACTTCGAAACGGCAAGATTGCCCAAGTCGATAACTCCGAGGTGCTTTACAGTGCGCCCAATTCCGAATTCGTCGCAGCCTTTATGGGCGAGTCCGCTTTCCTGAAAGTACAACACAATGGCACCTTCTTCTGTTTCGGGGATCAAAAGCTGATGACGGAAAGCCTCGCGGGACCTGAAGCTTCACGACACTTGCTTGTTCTTCGGCCAGAAAAGCTCGAATACATTCAAGGCAGCGAGCGAGACCTCTACAATTGTTTTGAAGGAACGGTCGAGAAGATCCTGTTTCAAGGAGAGAGTTGTCTTGGTCACATCCGGCTGAAGTCTGGAGACCTCGTCCATGTTCGTCGAAATCTGCGAGAAAGTAACAGGTTCACTCTTCCCAAAGTTGGAGAAAACGTCGTTGTTGGTCTTCACCGTAACGAAACGCGCGTCGTAACCGGTGAATAAGCTGATGATCAATTCTTCCTTGACTCAACCTCTGCCTCCTGCAAGCGGCCATAATTGCGAGCCACTAAGGAATCAACAACGCAACGAAAACATAGGGCTGTTTGGGCTATCGATGCCTGGTCTACTTGTTTTGGTTCTTGCCCTTGTTTTGCCAATAACCATAATGACTATTCTTTCCTTCATTGGAGCAGATGGTTCGCTCGGCCTCGAGAATTATCTGAGAATCTGGAAAAGCTCCGTCTACGGCAAGATATTTAGCGTCACATTTACAGTAGCGTTCTTGACGACAGTTATCGTGATTCTCATTGGATATCCTTTGGCGTATTTTTTATCACAATTGTCAAGGCGTGCCGCTAATCTCGCGATGCTTGGCGTACTCATGCCGTTTTGGACGGCTGTTCTCGTTCGAACTTACGCTTGGATCGTTTTGCTACAGAGCAAAGGTATTATCAATAGCACCCTGATTAATTTCGGCGTCATTGATGAACCTCTGGCACTGGCAAACAATCTGACAGGGACGCTCATCGGCATGGTTCATGTCATGTTGCCCTTTCTTGTTCTGCCGCTTTACAGCTCAATGAAAGCGGTAGACCCTGACCTTATGTCCGCCGCATCTAATCTCGGGGCGACACCGACAAGGGCATTTTGGAGTATATTTTTCCCGCTATCACTGCCCGGCCTTCTCTCAGGCGGGCTTATGGTGTTTGTGCTTTGTCTCGGCTTTTATGTTACTCCTGCCGTACTCGGCGGCGGACGGGTAATCATGGTCGCCATGTTGATAGATGCAAACGTTCGGATTTACTCGAGTTGGGGTGCGGCGAGTTCATTGGGCGTCGTACTCATTCTGATGACGGCAATCTTGTTATTGCTTGCGAATTGGATACAAAGACGTAGTGTAGGGAGATTTAAATAATGCGCTGGTTGAAAATGACTGTCACACCGACACAAATCAGAAACTTGGACAGATTGTGGCTTTATACATTCAGTGTCTGTGCCATCTTGTATCTAATCATTCCGACGTTGATTGTTATCCCGATGTCGTTTTCAAGTTCCCAATATCTCGAGTTTCCTCCCAAAGAATATTCCTTGATATGGTATCGAACTTATTTCGAATCGTCCGAATGGATGAACGCGACGATCGTTTCGTGCAGGGCGGCCTTTCTCACTTCGATTTTTGCTACCGTTATTGGTACGGCTGCTGCTTATGGAATGCGGGTCGGGAACCCAAAATTAAGAGCTCCTCTGTCTGCTTTTTTTATTCTTCCTCTGGCGGTTCCGAGCATACTGATCGCTATTGGAGCACTATTCGTCTTTGCAAAACTTGGGTTGGTCAATACAACAGTGGGATTGGTCGCAGCGCATACCATGCTAGCTATTCCTTTCGTTGTCATTGTTACAACGGCAGGATTGATCTCGTATGACCTGAACCAGGAAATGGCCGCGAGAAGTCTGGGTGCATCGCGTGCGCGTGCATTTTTCTCCGTGACGCTGCCTCAGATTAAATTCTCAGTCATTACTGCCGCTCTTTTTGCTTTTTATGCCTCATTTGACGAAGTCATTGTCGCCATGTTCATTTCTAATGGCACGGGTGGCACGTTGAATCGCAAGATGTTCAATGCATTGCGCGACCAAATTGATCCAACAATCGCGGCGATTTCTACATGTCTGATCGGTATTTCGGTGATATTGCTTGTAACAGCACAAGTTTTCAAGCCGCGAATTGACGACTGAATCACAGCAACCCTGCGCCGCATTTTTTTCTGTAATCAATAGTAGTGGTTATCAGGGTTTGCCTCGTGCCGTTAATTTTATTTTTGCTATAAATAAAATAGCTGCTCAGGCAGTAAATACTCCGGCTACAGCTTAATTTTACCGTTAATTCGGCTGTTTTACGATGTTTTGGAGCATTTTCAGCTCCAAACCCGCTTTGTGCGGCGCTGCCAAGTGCTTGAGCAGCAGGCGGTAGGTGTCCAAATCAAAAGCCAATGGTCTGCTGGACGACACCACGTCGTCTAGCTCAGCCTCGTTTTGCACCGTCGCCAAGTGGCACCATTGGTCAAAAACATGCATCTCGGAGCGATCGGTGCGCGCGTTGTACTCCCGCAGGCCGATTTTGCCAGCGTAGGGCCAAACATGTAGTTGCTGCTGTTGCAGCGCCAGTTTTAGGCGCAGATGGTGCAGCTCGGGCTTTTCGCCACCGCAGCACACACCTTTGCAGCGGCCAATTTGATGGGCAAAACATCTCCCTTTGCCTGACTCTAACCCCAGCGCTTGATGGCACAAACCATGCAAATCCGCCAACTCGCGCAGGCCGCTCAAGGATTGGTTTTTAGAGCGGTACACGCCGTACATCTGCTCAAACTCACGCGGCTGCAGGTCGTCGCCACGCACCAGTGTCATCAACGGCTTCGCGCTCGGGTTGTCGTCCAGCCGCCAAGCGCACAGCGTGCGTTCACGGCGCAATTGGCGGTTCAAGAGCGGTTGCATGTCTTTGACCAGTCGCGCCTCCAGCAACAACGCGCCCAGCTCCCCCGCAGTCTCTATCCACTCCACACGGCGAATCTCCTGCGCAATCCGCATCTCTCGTGCTTCTCGTCCAGCAGCTTGAAAATGCGACATCACGCGGCTGCGCAGTTTGATGCTTTTGCCGATGTAGAGCGGGATTTGTGTTTTTTTCTGACCTGCATCCGCTGCTTCAAGCTCTTCACCGTAAAACAAATATACCCCCGCCGTTTCAGGGATGTCTGCCACATTCGTCTCTAAGTGCGGTGGCACAGCAGCGCTGCCTTGCAGCAAAATCTGCGCCTGCTGGCTCACGGCTTCTGCCCCCAGCTCTTGCGTAGCCACGTGTAAGAAGCCCTGCACCAAATCCACATCCCCCATGGCGCGGTGGCGCGACAAAGTGGTCAGGCCATGGCGCTGCATGATGGCGTCTAGCCCGTGGCTTTTGTGCTGTGGGTAGAGCTTGCGCGACAGCCTTACCGTGCACAGCGTTTTGACCCTCAGCACCACATCCATGCGGGCATATTCTTGGAGTAAAAACCCGTGGTCAAAGCGCACGTTGTGGGCCACCAGCACTGCGCCGTCCAGCAGTTTGAGCAGCGTCGCGCTCACTTCGTCAAAGCTTGGCGCATCGGCCACCATGGCATTGCTGATGCCGGTGAGGTTTTGAATCAGCGACGGAATCCGTGTGCCCGGGTTGACCAGCGTGCTCCAGCGCGCTACCTCCAAACCGTTTTCCACCCGCACCGCCGCGATTTCTGTGATGCGGCAATCCAGCGGGTTGCCACCGGTGGTTTCAAGGTCGAGAAGGACGTAGCAAGGCAGCATGTTCAAACTAAGGGTCAAATCTAAACGCTAAACCCAAACTTGGCTAGCACGTCCTTCGCCGCTGGCGTTTGCAGGTAATCAAACAGCACTTTTGCACCCGGCTGGGCGGATTTGAGCAGCACCATGCGTTGCTTCAACGGTGCGTGCAAATTGGCGGGCAGCAGCCAGTGCCCCCCACTTTGCGCGGCCACTTCAGGTGCAAGTGCCAAAGACAGTGCGGTGATACCCGCTTGCGCTGCCCCGCTGGTGATGAACTGGGTGGTTTGGCTGATGTTGTCGCCCAGCACCAGTTTGGGCTGTAATTGCTCCCACAAGCCTAGGTTTTGCAGCGCTTCCTTGGCAGCACGACCATACGGGGCGTGTTCGGTGTTGGCGATGGCGAATTTGCGCACGTTTTGGAGTTGGCTTGCCAAGCTTGAGCGCGCCTCTGATTCAGTTTTGGGCAGCTGAATGGCTGAATTTTTAGGCAACATCAGCGCCAGCCGACCTGTGGCGTACAAAGTGCCGCTGTCTTGCATGCCTCCTTGCGTCAGCCCCGCCTTCGCCAGCGTCAGCACATAGCCTTCATCCGCAGACAAAAACAAATCCAAGGGCAAACCTTGTTGGATTTGCTGGGTGAAGTTGCCGGATGAGCCAAATTGTGCTTCGACTTGCAAGCCAGTAACTTGGGTGAAACTTTTCAGTAAGTCGGCGAGCGCAAATTTCAGATCGCTGGCAGCTGCCACACGAATACTTGTGGGCCCAGCCGCTAAACCAGCGAGTGACGCGCCAGCTAGCAAAGCGGCAATGGCCTGTAACGAAGCTCGCCGTTTTAACAATGAATTCATTCAAAACACCTTAAAAAGTTCTCAATGCATAACCTTATGCAAATAATGCATGAAATTTCAATAGAAATTCATGTAACTTGTCGGTAACTAGCAAGCTTGGTTCATAAAATCAGCATCCTAGCGTACACCAAATCGCATTTTCAAAGACCGTTCACCTTAAAAGGCATTGTTTTTGAAAAAACGATTTTTTAACTTTGGACATCTTCGGATGTATGACACGATGAACGCACGCAACATGATGGGCTTGGAAATCAGCCCACCCGCTTATGTCAAAAGCACCAAGCTGATCGCCTGGGTCGCCGAGATGGCTGCGCTGACTAAACCGAAAGACATTTACTGGTGCGACGGCAGCGAAGAAGAATATCAGCGCTTGTGCCAATTGCTGGTCGATGCGGGCACTTTCAAAAAGCTGAATCCCGCCAAGCGCCCCAACAGCTTTTTGGCCAACTCCAGCCCCAGCGACGTCGCCCGCGTGGAAGACCGCACCTACATTTGCTCTGAAAAAGAAGAAAACGCCGGCCCGACCAACAACTGGATGGCTCCGAACGCCATGCGTGCGACCTTGAACCCTTTGTTCGACGGCTGTATGGCCGGCCGCACCATGTACGTTGTGCCCTTCTCCATGGGCCCGCTGGGCAGCCCGATTGCGCACATCGGCATTGAGTTGTCTGACAGCGCCTATGTCGCGGTGAACCAAAAAATCATGACCCGCATGGGCAAAGCGGTGTACGACATCATTGGAACGAATGGTGACTTCGTGCCTTGCGTGCACACCGTGGGCGCACCGCTCACAGCTGGTCAACAAGACGTGACCTGGCCGTGCAACGATACCAAATACATCGTCCATTACCCAGAAACCCGCGAAATCTGGAGTTATGGCTCAGGTTATGGCGGCAACGCTTTGTTGGGTAAAAAGTGCTTTGCACTGCGTATTGCGTCCAACATGGGTAAAGCGCAAGGTTGGTTGGCCGAGCACATGTTGATTTTGGGTGTGACCAACCCGCAAGGGAAGAAATACCATGTTGCAGCAGCTTTCCCATCAGCGTGCGGCAAAACCAACTTCTCCATGCTGGTGCCGCCAGCTGGTTTTGAGGGCTGGAAAGTCACGACGATCGGCGACGACATCGCCTGGGTCAAACCCGGCGCAGACGGCAAAATGTACGCCATCAACCCAGAAGCGGGTTACTTCGGCGTCGCGCCTGGCACCAACATGCTGACGAATCCGAACTGCATGCTGAGCCTGCACAAAGACACGATTTTCACCAATGTCGGTTTGACCGACGACGGCGACGTCTGGTGGGAAGGCATGGAGACCGATTTGCCAGTGCCCGCACACTTGATCGACTGGCAAGGCAAAGACTGGACACCCCAAATCGCCAAAGACACGGGCGCAAAAGCCGCACATCCTAACTCCCGCTTCACCGTTGCCGCGACCAACAACCCCGCGCTAGACCCTGAGTGGAACAACCCCGCTGGCG
>JBJOLD010000295.1:0-14002 GCA_046045765.1 Pseudomonadota bacterium
CGCTCGACAATGGCCTGCGTGATGGAGTCAACAATACGCTCGGTTGCCCCTGTGGGCGGCAATTTTCCAGACGGTGGAAGTGGTGTGGCCATGGCTATTATTGTATACACTTTCGGGTAAATACCTACAGTGGATTGCATACTGGATTGCATACAATTTGCAAAACTTCAGGAATTTAGTATGTCAAACACGACGGTTCACCCGGTCGACGAAAAGCTGCCCACAGGGCGCCTTGCGGCCTTGGGTTTGCAGCATGTGCTGGTGATGTATGCCGGTGCCATTGCGGTGCCACTCATCGTCGGTCGCGCGTTAAAGCTCAGTCCCGAGCAGGTGGCCATGCTGATTTCGGCAGACCTGTTTGCCTGCGGCATCGTCACCCTGATTCAAAGCTTGGGTGTCACCCAGTGGTTTGGTATCAAGTTGCCGGTGATGATGGGCGTGACGTTTGCCGCCGTGGGGCCCATGGTGGCGTTTGCCAATGCCATGCCGGGTGTGGACGGGGCGCGTGCCATTTTTGGCGCCATCATTGGGGCGGGTGTGATATCCATGCTGATCGCGCCGGTCATTAGCAAGCTGCTGCGCTTCTTTCCGCCCGTAGTCACTGGCACCATCATCGCCATTATTGGTATCAGCCTGATGCGCGTGGGCGTGGGTTGGGCCATGGGTGGCCCGGCCAATTTAGCGCAAAGCGTCGATGTACCCAAGCTGGTGGCCATGGTGGATGCTGCCAAAGCGACTGCGGCTACCGCTGCGGCTTCTGCCCCGGCCACAGCAGCCAGCGCCCCGGTAGTTGCGCCCGCGATGAAACTGCCGGGGCCCATTCCCATGGCGGACAACCTGAACTACGCTGCCTTGGACAACTTGGCAATCGCCGCCGCGGTGTTGATTTTCATTTTGTTGCTGGTGAAATACAGCAAAGGTTTTGTTGCCAACATCTCCGTGCTCCTGGGGCTGGTGGCGGGCTGCGTAGTGGCCATCGCCATGGGCAAAATGAACTTTGACAAAGTGGGCAAGGCCCATTGGTTTGATGTGGTGACCCCATTTGCCTTCGGCATGCCCACCTTTGACATCGTGATGATTTTGACCATGTCCCTGGTCATGATTGTGGTGATGATCGAGTCCACCGGCATGTTCCTGGCCTTGTCGGACATGACGGGCAAGAAAATTTCTCAACCCGAGCTGGCGGCGGGCTTGCGCACCGATGGTTTGGGCACCTTGATTGGCGGCATCTTCAATACATTTCCCTACACCAGCTTCTCGCAAAACGTGGGCTTGGTGGGCGTCACTGGGGTCAAGAGCCGCTGGGTTTGCGTGGCGGGCGGCGTGATCATGGTGATCCTGGGTATGCTGCCCAAGATGGCCGCTGCGGTAGAAGCTATTCCACAGTTTGTGTTGGGTGGAGCGGGCCTGGTGATGTTTGGCATGGTCACTGCCACAGGCGTGCGCATCTTGTCCGGCGTGGACTACAAGGGCAACCGCAATAACCTGTACATCGTGGCCTTGTCGGTTGGGTTTGGTCTTATTCCTTTGGTCGCGCCACGCTGGAGCCAGCAGATGGCGCACAGTCTGCATCCCTTGTTGGAGTCTGGAATTTTGCTCACTGCGATTGCGGCGGTGGTGTTGAATGTCTTTTTCAATGGCGCTCAGGGTGATGCCGCAGGCTCGGTTGACGCTGCCAAGGCGGCAGAGGTGCACTAGTAAAGTCGTTATTCGATCTATCTGGCCACAGGAATGTGATCTCCATGTGAACACACCACTTGTGGTCGGTATGTGCGCCAGATAACCCTTTAGAAACAGTTTTAGTTGGGTATTGATTTAAGTCAAGCTGGTTTTTAGTCCGGCCTGTAGCATTGGCGCGCTATAGCTATAGAGCGTAACCCGCGTGGCTCTACATTTTTACTAAGGAAATTGTTATGAATAATCGTCGTGAATTTATGGTTCAAATCAGCTTGGCTGGTGGCATGCTGGCATCTTCCACCGTGTGGGCAGACGGCGCTATGGTGGCGGACGCCGATCCACAAGCCGTATCTTTAGGCTACAAGGCCGATGGCACCAAGACTGATACAAAAAAATACCCCAAGTACGCAGCAGGTCAGCAATGCGTTAACTGCGCACTGTTCCAAGGTAAAGCCGGAGACGCCGCTGGTGGATGCCCCCTGTTTGCTGGCAAAAAGGTGGCCGGTAAAGGTTGGTGCAGCGCCTACGCCAAGAAGGCATAAGCACCTGGGTAAGCAAAAAGGCCGCTTTAAGCGGCCTTTTTTTGTAGAGTGATCAATTGTTGCGGCTCAATTGTCCCAGTCGCTTCCGCCCCCCGCGTCAAAACCTGCAGAGCCAGCGTCGTCCCAGTTGTTGGTATCGTTCACACCGAAATTCTGGCCGCCCATGTCGTAGTTGTTGGACTGCGGTGCCGCGTTGTTGCCCCAGTTGTTACCAGCGTCACTGGTCGCATTGTTGGTGTTGTGTCCACCCATCAGATTGCGGCCAATAGCCTCTGCCGCCATCACGCCTGCGCCGACCGCCAAGCCCGTTGCAACGCCTCCCATGATTTTTCCGCCCAAGCCGCTACCTTGTGGCTGGCCATAGCCGGGTGCGCCGTACTGGGGCTGTCCAAACGGGGCTTGCATGGGCGGTTGCATGGTGGCAACAGCACCGCCACCGTTGCCGGTTGCGTAGGCTGGCTGGCCGTAGCTTGGGGCAGGGGCTCTTTTACGAAACACAAAATACCCCAGCGCTATCACCGCTGCGGCCAAAGTGGCTGGCATCAGCCATGACGAGGATGGCTGTGGCGCCACCACTGGCGACATAGCTGGCGCAGCAGACTGCACTGGCGCATTAGCCGTTAGGCCACTTGTAGCTGTTGGACTGAGCCGGGCGCGCAGGGCCTGCACCGCATCCGGCTTGGCAAATGGCAATCCCGGAGCCAGCTTTTCTGCTTTGGCAAACGAGTCGCGTGCGCGGGGCAAGTTGCCCTGGCGCACATACAGCTCGCTTTGCACAAAGTGTGCTTTGGCGCTATTGGGGTGGGCAACCAGCACCTGCTGCATCATCACCTGGGCTTGGTCGAGCTTGCCCGCCTGGGCGGTGGCATACACCTCTTTCAGTCCAGGTTCGGATTGGGCCATGGCAAGCCCGCTGATCAGCAGGCCGGCTATGACTAACCACCGCAGTGTTCGTTGAATCATGTTTTTACTCCATTGAGATAGGCTGAGCGTACACGCTTTCCAGTAAGGCAATTGGGGGAGTGTTTGCCCAATTCAATCGTTATCCATATTTTTGTGTGTAAAGCTTTGGCTACAAGGTTCCTGATCTAAGCAGCGACCAAGATTTAAAATCAAAAGCTTGTAAACGCGGCTGCACTGGCAACGCTCTGCGTCAGGGAATGCGGTGGTCTAACATAGTGGCCATGCATACCTCCGCACTCGTACTTTTTTCTGGTGGTCAAGACTCCACCACCTGCCTTGCCTATGCACTTTCGTGCTACGAGCGGGTAGAAACCGTCGCTTTTGATTACCGCCAGCGCCACGCTGTGGAGCTGAAAGCCAGGCTGGAAGTGCTGATCCAAATTAAGGCGCAATTTCCGCAGTGGGCGCCCAAGCTTGGGCAAGACCATTTGCTGGACTTGGCCGTGCTAGGCGAAGTGAGTGAGACCTCACTGACCCGCGATGTAGCGATTCACATGGAGGCTGGCGGCCTGCCAAACACCTTTGTGCCCGGCCGCAACCTGCTTTTTCTGACCTTGGCCGCTGCGTTAGCCTACCGACGCGGTTTGCAAGTCATCGTCACCGGTGTGTGCGAAGCGGATTATTCTGGCTACCCCGATTGCCGCGACGACACCATGAAAGCCATGCAACTGGCTTTGTCATTGGGCATGGACAAACGCTTTCTGATTGAGACGCCGCTGATGTGGATCGACAAAGCCGCCACCTGGGCGCTGGCGCATGACTTGGGCGACAAGTCTGGTCAACCCGACGGTGGCCAAGCGCTGGTGGATTTGGTTGTTGAGCACACCCACACCTGCTACCTGGGAGACCGCACCCATCGTCACGTCTGGGGCTATGGCTGCGGCAGCTGCCCGGCCTGTGAACTGCGGGCCAAGGGGTTTGCTGGGTTCAAGGGTCTTTTGAAGTCCGACCAGCAGCAGGCATAAAAAAAGCGGACCATAGGACCCGCTTTAGTGAGAAAAAAGAAGCGGCTCAGCTTACTTTTTTTCCATCATAGCCTTGCATTCGGCTTTCATTTTTTCGTCGGCAGTTTTCTCGTCCATCTTTTTGCAGGCTTCTGCTTTCTCTTTCATGGCGCCGCCGTGTGATGCAGCCATGGTGCTGAATGACAAAGTGGCGAAAGTTGCTGCGACTAAAACAGATACTAATTTGCTCATGATTGAACTCCAATAGAGAAAAATTTGCTGCCACCACGATAGGTGACGCGCCAATGTACAACACACGGGAGAACCTTTACGTTGACAGGTCTATTCAAAAAAACTTTTGCGGTTTCAATCCAGTTTGTCAATTTGGCCAAGTTAGCCATGGGTCTGGCGCTAGCCGTGACAGCCGCTACCGGTGCCCAAGCTGCACCGCGAACTCCCTCCCTTGACACCGAAGTGCTCGAAAAGCTAGCGGTGCGTGCCGGCGACCCTACGGCGCGCCAGCTTGCTGGTTTGCGCGCGGCGCTGCTCAAATCGCCCACTGATGCTGTCGTGGCTGCACAGCTGGCCGAGGCCTACTTTGACGTGGCCAGCGCCCGGGGCGACCCTCGGTATGTGGGCTACGCTGAGGCGGTAGTCAACCGGTTCGCACAACCTTTGCCGCTGGATCTACTGAGCCTGCGCGGCGTGGTGCGCCAATACCGGCATGACTTTGCGGGAGCGCTGGCTGACTTTGCCGATGTATTACAGCGCGACCCTACGTTTGCCATGGCGCATGCTTGGCGTGGTGCTATTTTTTTGGTGCGGGCCGACTATGTGGCGGCGCAAAAAGAATGCGCTGCCCTGTACGGCGTGGGGCGCAACAACTTGGGCGATGCCTGCCAAGGGCTGGCGCAGGCCTACAACGGTCAGCTGGAAGCGGGCTACACCACGCTGCGCAAAGCGCTGGACCGATTGACCGAGCCCGACAGCCGATTGTGGATGTTGACCCGCCTGGGCGAGGTGGCCGCATGGCGCGGCATGGCCTCGCAAGCACAAGCCCACTACACGGCGGCGCTGGCTTTGGGGCGTGACGACGTGTATCTGCTGGCGGCCTGGTCTGATTTTTTGCTGGATGCTGGTCGCTTTAAGGAAGTCACTCAGTTATTGGCGACTTGGGAGTCGTCTGACAGTTTGCTACTGCGCTTGGCCGAAGCCGAGGCGGCGTTGCAACTCCCTGCTGCTGACAAGCATGTGCGCATGCTGGCTGACCGCTACGCCGCAGCCCGCGCACGCGGCGACACCACCCACCGCGCCGAAGAGGCCCGCTTCGAGCTGCGCCTGCGCAAAGACGCGGCCACCGCCGTGAGTCTGGCCCGCGAGAACTACGCAGTACAGCGCGAGCCGCGGGATGCGCGCGTGTTGCTGGAGGCCGCATTGGCCGCCAAAGACTCCGCCAGCAGCCAAGCCGCAAGGGATTGGCTGCGCAGCAGCGGCTTTGAAGATGCGCGCATGCGCCAACTGGGGAGCACACCATGAGCCGGTTACGCATTTGGGTGGTTTGTCTCGCTTGCTTGGTCTGGCTGGCATCGCCCGCCCACGCCCACAAAGCCAGCGACAGCTATTTGGTACTGAACGTGCAGGGCGCACAGGTGGTGGGGCAGTGGGACATTGCCCTGCGCGATATTGATTTCGCCTTGGGGCTGGATGCGGATGGCGACGGCAGCATCACCTGGGGCGAGCTGCGCGCGCACCATACGGACATCAACGCCTGGGCGCTGAATGCGCTCAGCCTGCAGCGCGGTGGCGTGTGCACCTTGCGGGTCGTACAAAACCAGGTCGATGAACACACCGATGGTGCCTACACCGTGCTGCGCCTGGCGGGAGATTGCCCAGCTGCAACCGGAGACTTGGCACTGGGCTATCGCCTGCTGTTTGACGTGGACGCGCTCCACCGCAGCCTGGCGCGCATCACGCTGGATGGGCAGGTGCAGTCCGCCGTGATGTCACCCCAAGCGCCTAGCCAGACGTTTACAGCCACAGCAGTGTCCGGCTGGGCGCAGCTGGCGCAGTTTTTTGTGCAGGGCGTGTGGCACATCTGGATTGGCTTTGACCATATTTTGTTTTTGCTGGCACTGCTGCTTCCTTTGGTGCTGGTGCGCGAGCAAGGGCGCTGGCGGCCGGTGGACCGGTTCAGCCAGGCCCTGCGCGAGGTGCTGTGGGTGGTGACGTCGTTTACCGCAGCGCATTCCATTACTTTGTCGCTGGCGGCGCTGGGGCTGGTGACGTTGCCCTCGCGGCTGGTGGAGTCGGCCATTGCGGTGTCGGTGGTGGTGGCAGCACTCAATAACCTGGTGCCGCTGTTCAACCATGGGCGCTGGATGGTGGCCTTTGGCTTTGGGCTGATTCATGGCTTTGGCTTTGCCAGCGTGTTGGCCGAATTGGGCCTGCCGCAAGGCGCGTTGGTGCTGAGCCTGGTGGGCTTTAACCTGGGCGTGGAAGCCGGGCAATTGGCTATCGTGTCCGCGTTTTTGCCCATAGCCTACCTGCTACGTCGAACCACCTTCTACCGGCGCGGTGTGCTGGTGGGGGGCTCGGTGCTGACCATGGTGTTGGCCCTAGTGTGGCTGGCCGAGCGTGCGCTGGACCTCAAGCTGATCACTGGTTAATTGGTCACTGGCGGCAGCGCAGTCTGCACCACTATGTAGCGGCCAGCGCTGGCACTCACATCGCCTTCTGGCGAAGGTTCCAGCGTCCAGCGGCGGTTATGAAAAGCTGCCACGCTCGGGCGGTGTGCTATAGAAATAAGAGCACCTTGCGCACGTTCCACCTGGGCTAGCAGCTGTTTGTATACCAAAACCTCGGTGGATTCGTCCAGCGCACTGGTGGCCTCGTCGGCAAATATCCATTGGGGTTTTTTGAGCAGCACGCGAGCCAGGGCCAGGCGCTGCTGTTCGCCGCCCGAGAGCTTTTGGCTCCACGCGTCGGCGCAGTCCAGTTGGTCGGCCAGTGCGGGCAACAGTGCGTCCGTGAGTGCTTGGCGAAGTTGTTCGTCGGTGTACGTGGTGGCAGGTTCGGGGTAGGCCAGTGCATCGCGCAGGGGCCCGTTGGGAAAGTAGGGCCGCTGCGGCAAAAACATGCTGTTGGCAGGCAGCTGCACGGCGCCCTTGCTAAACGGCCAAATGCCCGCCAGCGTGCGAAACAGCGTGGACTTGCCGCTGCCCGATGGGCCTTGCAGCAGCACCCGGTCGCCAGGCTGGGCGTGTAAGGTGGTATTGGCCAGCAGTGTGGTGCCGTCGGGTAACTTCACTTGCAGTGCTTGTGTGTCAAGTGCTCCTGAATTTGTAGCTGCTTGCGCAGTCTGCGCGGGGGCCAGCACCTGAAATGATGCTTCAAAACTGGTCAGACGGTCGGTTGTGGCGCGCCAGGTGGCCAGGGTGTTGTAGCTGTCTACAAACCAGCTTAGCGCGCCTTGTACCTGGCCAAAGGCACTCGATATTTGCATCAGCTCGCCCAACTGGATGGCCCCGCTGAAAAAGCGCGGTGCCGCCACCATGAATGGAAAAATCACCGCCGCTTGGCCAAAAAAACTGGTGAACCAGATCAGCCGCTTTTGCGCGCGAATCAGTTGCAGGTAGTTACCCAGCACCCGTCCAAAGCGCAGGTCGAGTTGCTGGCGCTCTACAGTCTCGCCCCGGTCCAGCGCAATCGATTCGCTGTACTCGCGCACCCGCACCATGTGGTGACGAAAGTCGGCTTCCACGCGCTGCTGCTCAAAGTTCAGCGGAATCTGCGCCCGGCCTATGTAATGCGTTATGACGCTACCTGCCGTGCAGTACAGCAGCGCCATCCACACCATAAAGCCCGGAATGTTGTACGCGCTGCCGCCCAGCGTGAACGCAAAGCCGCCGGACAGCCCCCATAAAATGCCCACAAAGCTAGCCAGCGTGACCACGGCGTTGAGCAGGCCCATGCTCAAAGAGATGGTGTAGGTAGTGAACTGGTTGATGTCTTCTTGAATCCGCTGGTCGGGGTTGTCCGGGTTGCCTTGCCCAACAAAGCGGGCTAGCTCCAGTTGGTAGAACGCATGGTTGCTCAGCCAGCGCTGCAGGTAGTGGCCCGTCATCCAAGCGCGCCAACGCATTTCCAGCAGCTGCGTCAGGTAAAACTTGTACACCGCAATCACGATGAAGGCGAACGCCAAGTAAGTAAACCGCCCCAGCTGCGCCCAGAAAACTTCTGCGTTTTTGTCTTGCAGCGCGTCGTAAAACAGCTTGTTCCAGTCGTTGAACAGCACCGCCATGTAGACCATGCCCAGGTTCAGCGCCACGATAGCGGCCAGCATGCCGCGTGCCTGCCATTTTTGGTCTGATGCAAAGTAGGGCTTGGTCAGCGCCCACACGCGCTGGATGAACGCGCGCATGGAGGTGAATTTGGAGACGGATTCAGTAGACATGAGTGACCCAGTTAACAAGGCTTGCATGGTAGCGGACCCGCTCACTGGGGGTCACTGTGGTGGTACCCGTAGCCGTTTTTTGGCATTGAAATGCAATCTGAGAGTTTGTGTTGGCATGATGGCGGCTTTATAGCTACAAGAGACAACACCATGCATTCCACTTCCCCTAGCGTGATCATCCCAAGCCGCCGCCAAATTCTGGTGGCAGGTGCTGCCACCACTGCCGCACTGGCGTCGTCCCAAGTTTGGGCGCAAAGCGCCTGGCCTAGCAAGCCGCTGCGCTTGGTCGTGCCATTTGCGCCGGGTGGAAGCTCGGAAATTGTGGCGCGGGCCATTGCCGGTGAAATGTCTAAAACCATAGGCCAGAGCGTTTTTGTAGACAATAAGCCCGGCGCTGCAGGCAACATTGCCATGCAAGAGGTGGCCAACAGCACCGACGAGCACACGCTTATCCTAGGGCATATCGGCACACTGGCCGTGAATCCGTTTATCTTCCCCAAGCTGCCGTACGACGCGGGGCGCGACTTTGCGCCCATCACCCTGATTTCCAAGGTGCCTAGCTTGTATGTGGTGCACCCCGATTTGCCGGTGAAAACTCTTAAGGAGTTTGTGGCCTACGCCAAGAGCAAACCCGGCCAGTTGAACTACGGCTCAGCGGGCAACGGCAGCGCCGGGCACTTGGCGTTTGAATACCTGAAGATGGTGAGTGAGACCTTTATGGTGCATGTGCCCTACCGCGGTACAGGCCCCATGCTGACCGACCTGATGGCGGGCCGCTTGCAGGCCGCGTCGGTGGGCGCACCCGCGCTGTTGTCTTTTATCAAGGCCGGCAAGCTGCGCTGCATTGCGACTGGCACCGCCCAACGTTTGCCACAACTGCCCGATGTGCCCACGGTGGCCGAGCAGGGTTTCAAGGGTTTTGAGATGACGCAGTGGTACGGCCTGTTGGCCCCCAAAAAATGGCCTGCTGCCAATATTGCCAAGCTGGAAACCGAGGCGATCAAAGCGGCGCGCAGCGCCGTGGTGACAGACAAGTTGGGCCAGGAAACTGCGCTGGCTGTGGGCAACACGGGCAAAGAGTTTGAAGCCTTTATCCAGCAAGAGAAAACCCGTTGGCAAGCGGTGATCAAGCGGGCCAACATCGTGGCCGACGGGCAGGGCTAGATCGGCTTTGCTCCGGTTAAGCCCGCATCAGCCCGTTTAACCCCGCATCCCACGCGTAGCCTGCAAACAGTGGGTCAATTTGCGCAGCAGTCAGGCCCATGCTGCTGCGCAGCACTTGGGCAAGTACGCCGCGAAAGTCGTGGTGCACGGGAAGGTCGCGTCCCTCGTGCAAGTTGGCTTGGGCCAGACCAGTCCATTGGCCGTGCCAGCGCCCGCCGTTGACCTGGTTACCCATGACCCATAGTGCGTTGCCGTGGCCGTGGTCAGTGCCACGGGTGCCATTCTCGGCGCTGGTGCGGCCAAACTCGCTGCACACCACCACCACGTCGCGCGGCTGAGAAAAATCGCGCCGCAGTTGTACAAGTGCCGCTGCCAAGCTGGCCAGATTGTTGGCCAGCGCGCCAGTCACGTTGCCCTGGTTGGCATGCGTGTCCCAGCCACCGGCAGACAAGAATCCCAGCTTTAAACGTCGGTCTTGGCGCATTAGCGTGCCCAGGTGTTGGGCGTCCAGCAGCAGGCCTTGGGCTGCGCCTGCGCCATTGTTGGCGGCCTGCATTTCGCGGCTGTCCATGCCTGAAGCGCTGCCAGAAGCCATGGCCATGTTGGCCTCTGCGGTGAGTGTTTGCGCGGTTTGCATGCGGCTGTCGGCCCCGCTGCGAAAGGCTTTTGACAGCGTGTCGTCCCCGCCGTAGAGGCGCATTACCGCTTCGCGGGTGCGGCTGTCGCCTAGTGCGCCTTGGCGCTTAGCGGCCTCGCCCTTGGCCACCAGTTGCACTGGCTCACTGCCTGCCAGGATTTGGGGGTTGGCCTCCCCAACTCCGATAGCGACAGATTTTGTAGTCGATTCTGCTATTGATTTGGGAGCTGATTGTGCTGATCCATCGGGGGCCGCAGCTCCAAATCCTGCCAAAGTGTTCATCCAGCCAGCGGCGTTGCTGCTGATGCCAGGGCGGCCTATTTCCCAGTGGTGTTGCGCGTCAAAGTGCGAGCGAGTGGGGTCTGGCGAGCCCGCTGCGGGCACCACCGCCAGTACGCCTTGCTGCCACAGCGGCATCAGAGGATTGAATGCCGGGTGCAGGCCAAAGGTGGCGTCCAGCATCAAAGTCGTTTGCAGTGTGCCATCGGGTTTGGGTAGGGCAATGGTGGGGCGAAGGGCGTAGTAATTGGCGTCGCCATGCGGCACCAGTGCCGACAGGCCGTCGTACGCGCCGCGCAAAAAAACCACTACCAAGCGGCCTTGGGGCTCAGACGTGCGGGCTGTTTGCGCCCAGGTCATAGGTGCAGCCCAGCAAGAGGATGCTGCGCTGGCCAGTTGTAGCAAGTGGCGGCGATTTACAGCGCCGGCGGATGTGGGTGTGTGTTTGGGCATAGGGGCAGGCATGTCGGTTGTGTTGTACGGGGAGGGCCTTACTACTTGGTCATAAAGTCGGGGCTGGCCAGCGTCAGCCCGGCGCGCAGTGCGGGTTTTTCTTGGGCTATTGCCGCGCGTGTGCTGGCACTGATGTACGGCTGCAAAAAGTCCACATCGGGCGTGCGGCGTGTAATTTCGAGTGCAAAGTCGGCGCGCCGGGTCAGCGCCTCGGGTGCCAGCCAAGTGGCGGCATCGGTTTTGTAGCCGTCGGGGGTTTGCCAGCCGTGCAGGGGTTGGCCTGCATTATTTAAAAAGCCCATCGCCTGCACCAACTGGCGACGCTCAGGCGGCCCGTTGCTGACTGCGGCTAGCGCGGCGCAAGCAAAGTCCATCGGTGTTTTAAACAGGCGGTTTTCTGCGGCCCATAAGGCGTCTGAGTTCAGCAGCACCAGCATCACTTGCTTGATGTCCCCCTGGGTCTCCATAAAGCGCTGGGCCAGACGCTCCACCAAGTTGGGTGGGGGGCTGTCGGCGACAAAAAACTGCGCCAGGCGAAGGCTGATGCGCTCGGCCGTTTTGGGGTGCTGTGCCAGCATGCGAATGGCTCGTAGGCCCTCGCGCTCACCACCACCAAAAAAATTATCGGGAAACTTGTGGCCCAGCACTTGTTTGTTGCCGATGTCATGCGATCGGTTCACGAATCGAAAGCCATCGGACTCCTCGGGCCCCAGCGTCCAACCCGTGAGCACGCGGGCTAGTTCCCGCACGTCGGTTTGAGTGTAGCCACCATTCACCCCCAGTGTGTGCAGCTCCATCAGCTCGCGGGCATAGTTTTCGTTCAGGCCGCGTTTGCGGCCAGGGTCGTTGCCGGTACCGGCGGCCACGCTTTGGAACTGGTCCAGGTAGTGCAGCATGCCGGGGTGGCGGGCACTGGCCAGTAGCAGGTCTTCAAACTTGCCAAAAGCATGGGCCCTTGCCACGTTGATCACGTAATGCCCAATGAAAGGCCGCACCGAGCCTTTGCCCGCGTAAATGTTGAGGTGGTTAAACCAAAACTCGGTCATGCGTGCCAGCAGGGGCGGCTCTACATCGGGCTGGCTGCACGCACTCAGTCGCCAAACGGCGGCTTTTTGCACCATGGTACGGTTGAAGTGCAGTGGGTCGGTGAGGGTGTCGAACTCCAGCTTGCGCAGGCCCGTTGGCTCTGACTGTGCATCCCCTTGCGCCTTGATATTTTTACGGGCTTCACGTTCGGCTTTGTCAGCAGCAAAAATGTCTGGGAGTGGCGCATTGATGCCGGCCAGGTCTGCAGCCAGCACGGGTGCATGCAGGCTGGCTGCAGCCGCCACATCCAGCTGCTGCAGCGCCCAGGCTTTGGGGCTGGACGCTGCTTGCACCGATTGAACCAAGCCGGCAGTAGGGCCGTACCCCAGGCGCGACATGGCACGCCACTGCAGTGCCATGTCAGTCATACCGCCGGCACTGGTAGGCTGAGAATAGGAGGAAAAAGACGCTATAGAACTCGTGGATAGTGCGTAAGCAGCTATGGTTTTAAGAGCGCTTCGGCGGGGCAGATGTGGCTGCAAGGTTGAATTTTGCATGTTGTCTCCGTTGGGGGTGTAACCCTAGTTGCGCACGCCACTGGCCACATGGCCGCTGGGCACATGGCGGGCGGCGGATTCGATGTGGCCGGTCTGGTCGTCAAAGAAGAAGTCGGGCTCAAACTCGCGCAAAAACTCACCTTTGTCCAGGCCACCTAAAAACATGGCCTCGTCAATCTCAATGTTCCAATTCATCAGCGTGCGGATGGCGCGCTCGTGCGCAGGCGCGCTGCGGGCTGTTACCAGCGCGGTGCGAATGCGTACATGCGGCATGTGGGCCCGCTGCATGCGGTGCAGCGCCACCAGTAGCGGCTTGAAAGGGCCATCCGGCAGGGGTTGGGTCGCGTTGTCCATCTCGTGTTGTTGAAACGCCACCAAGCCGCTTCTCTGGTACACGCGTTCGGCCTCGTCGCTGAACAGTACGGCGTCACCGTCAAACGCGATACGCACTTCGCCTGGGTGCGCGTCGCTGGCGTGGGCTGATGTGGGGTACACCTGCGCGGCGGGCACGCCTGCTGCCAGCGCGGCGCGCACGTCGCTCAGGTGGGTGCTTAAAAACAGGTTGGCGTGCAGCGGCTTGAGGTAGCGCCACGGCGCTTCGCCGCGCGTGAAGGTGCACCGAATGATGGGCAGCGCGTAGTGCGCTGCACTCTTCATCACGCGCAGGCCGCTCACCGGGTCGTTGCGCGACAAGATAACTACTTCTACCCGCTGCATCTGGTCGTCGTTAAACGCCAACAGCTTTTTAACCAACGAAAACGCCACACCGGGCGTGGCAGGCACGTCCAGCTTTTGGCGCTGCAGCTCCATATAGGCCCGGTCGTCTGCCCCTTCAAACACACGGTTTTCTTCTTCAAAGTCGAACAGCGCGCGGCTGGAAATCGCCACCACCAATTTGCCGTCAAGCGTTAGAGCCATATTTTTCTTTCAAAAGATTTGAGCGCCGCACACTTTTATCGTGGGGGTCATTTCACCAGTTGGTTGAGTTGAATAATGGGCAGCAGCACCGCCAGCACGATTAGCATCACCACCAGGCCCATAGCCACAATCAGCAGTGGCTCTAAGAGCGTGGCCAGTTGCAGGGCACGGCGTTGCACTTCGGTGCGCAGCTGCAGGGCGGCGCGGTCCAGCATCTGGGGCAGCTGGCCGGTTTGCTCGCCCAGGCGCGCAAACATGCCCAGCAGCGCCGGAAAACGCTGGTTGTGCGCCAGCGCATTGGCCAGCGGCGCGCCCTCGCGCACCAGCGCCAAGGCGGTAAGTGCATCGGCGCGCATGGCGCGGTTGGACAAGGTGTCAGTCGCCGCTTG